>NZ_JBHXAG010000022.1:118603-133242 GCF_042726555.1 Streptomyces sp. NPDC060232
TCCACCACCCTGAGTACCGCCCTGGGTGTTACCGGCGCCACCACCCTGGGTACCGCCCTGGGTGTTGCCGTTGCCGGCGCCCTGGGTACCGCCCTGGGTGTTGCCGTTGCCGACCTGGGTGCCGCCGATGGTGTTGTTCGAGCCGCCGATGATCGTGTTGTTGACGATGTTCGTCACGTTGTTCGTCACCTGGTTCACCACGGAGGGAGCCAGTCCGAGCCGCTTCGCTTCGGATGCCGCAGCCTTCCGGCCGATGGCGGCTGCCTCCGTCTTGGAAGCTCCGCCGCGCGCTGCCTGCTGGGCCGCGGCCGTGCCTCGTGCCGTTGCCGCTGCCACGTCGGTCTTCGTGGAGGCCGCGGTGGATCCCGGCGTGCACCGGACGGTGCCTACGGAGACCGGACCGCCACCGGTGATTCCGACGCGGATGTCACCCTTCGGTCCGGCGGCGACGCGGGCGACGGTCTTCCCGTCACGCTTGACGTCGTAGGTCTGCTTGAGGGCGAAGCCGTTGCCGTGGATCTCTCCGCCCTTCAGGCTGCACACCGCCGCGGGGGCTGCGGTCGGAAGTGCGGAAGCCAGGGAAGGCTGGGCGAATGCCACCCCCGCCGTTCCGGCGAGTATCGCGGTGACGCAGGAAAGACCGGCAATGTTGGCGACGTGCTTCTTCCTCGACATTTGATATCTCCCTTGAATGGTCGACCAGGATTTCCGAGAATCTCTGCGAGCCGGGAATTCGACTTGCCTGGTGTCTCAGTTCCGTTTGGATGGCCGAGCGGTTTATCTGTCTCCAGATTGCCGTTTCCGGGCGCGGGGAGGAAGCGACGGACATTCGGGGCTTGACAGATTCACATTCGGATGGGCGGTTATGTCGTGCCTGGTGGGGGCGGGTCGCCGGACAAGTGCCATGGCCATGACCGCCTGCGGCGGTGGCTCCGCGGGCGGAGGATCCGGCACCGGATCGCCCGCAAGGGCATCGAGTCCTCGCAGCGTCTGGGCCGCCATCGCCGGGTCGTCGAACGAACCGTGGCCTGGCTGGCTGGCTGGCTGGCTGGCTGCCGACGTCTTCACCATCGCTGCGAACGCAAGGCTGAGCACTTCCCGGCCTTCGTCGGCAAGCCGCGGTTCTCCTCACCACCGCCGCCTCAAGGCAGCGGATTCGGGCGCCGCAAATTGACATCCTCCCCGTCCTAAAGGACGGGGATTCCTGGCTCACGTTGGCCGGGGACCAGCGGTCCACCGGCTCTTACACGGTCAGCACCAGCCGGGTTGAGACCAGCCCGGACGAGCATCACGCGGGCGGAGTTCTTGTCCCTGGGGGACACGGCTCCGCACGCGGTGCATGCGTAGGTTCGTTCAGGAAGAGGCAGTGCGTGCTCGGTTCTCGCCCCGCACGCCGCGCAGTCCATGGTGGTGTGCGCGGGGTGCACGAGGCGGATGTCCCGCCCGTGCTTGCGGCCCATCTCGATCAGGGCCGTCTGGGTGAGGACCCGGGGCCTGGACGGCACGGGGTCGAGCCGTTGTAGCCCCGACGGTGGGTCGGGGCGACAACGGCTGAGAGGGGGACGGCATACGGCATACGCATCACCTCGCAGAGGGCTCTGCGAGGTGATGCGCTTTTCGGCCGGCCTGATCAGCCCTGGGTTCCACCCTGGGTGTTCCCGGAACCGCCACCCTGCGTACCGCCCTGGGTGTTGCCGTTCCCGCCACCCTGCGTACCGCCCTGGGTGTTGCCGTTCCCGCCACCCTGCGTACCGCCCTGGGTGTTGCCGGAACCGCCACCCTGCGTACCACCCTGGGTGTTGCCGTTCCCGCCACCCTGGGTTCCGCCCTGGGTGTTGCCGGAACCGCCACCCTGGGTTCCGCCCTGGGTGTTGCCGTTCCCGCCACCCTGGGTTCCGCCCTGGGTGTTGCCGTTCCCGCCACCCTGGGTTCCGCCCTGGGTGTTGCCGTTCCCGCCACCCTGCGTACCGCCCTGGGTGTTGCCGTTCCCGCCACCCTGCGTACCGCCCTGGGTGTTGCCGTTCCCACCACCCTGCGTACCGCCCTGGGTGTTGCCGTTCCCGCCACCCTGCGTACCGCCCTGGGTGTTGCCGTTCCCACCACCCTGCGTACCACCCTGGGTGTTGCCGCCCTTGTTGCGCTTCTTCTTGTGGTCGTCGTCGTGCTTCTTGTGGTCGTGCTTCTTGTGGTCGTGCTTGTTGTGGCTGACGACGCTCTCTACCGACGCGGTGGGGGCCGCCATCGCGGAAGACGTGGGGATGAGGACTCCGCCGGCGATAGCGGCGGCCGCGACGGCGGTGGCGAGGCGGAAGCCTCGGCGCTTGGGGCGGGGGGACTCGGACGTCTCGAACTTACGGTTCATGGTTCTTCTCCTGATCGAATCGGACCCTGAACGGGTTCCGGGAATTCGGGGTCTTTGCGATGTGGGGATTGTTTCCACCACGTCTGCGACTCGTTTCCTTGCCGGTGAGGCGCATAACCAGTAAGCCCGTCCGCGGTGGTGCCGGTCACGTTCCGGGAATTCGGGGCTTGACGTTTTCGCGGATACGGATTAGCCGGATACCCGGGGGTCGGGGCCGCCGGTCGGCGGTGGCGCGAAAGCGATCATCGGGGCCGTTGGGGGGAGGCGTGATCCTTATGCTGACGGCATGCTCGACATACCTCTTTCAGCGCTGGAAGTCGCGATGGTGCAGACGGGCACCCGCGCCGTGGACACCCTGCGGGACACCGCGGCCTTCGCACAGGGAATGGAACGGCTGGGCTACCGCCGCCTCTGGTATGCGGAGCACCACCACTCCCCCGCGATCGGCGCGTTCCCGCCGGTCGTGCTGACGGCGCACGCCGCCGCCTCGACCTCGGTGATCCGTCTGGGGTCGGGCGGGGTGCTGGCCCCCAACCACGCGCCCCTGACGGTGGCGGAGCAGTTCGGGACGCTGGCCGCCCTGCACGAGGACCGTATCGACCTGGGCATCGGCCGCGGGCCGGGCACGTTCGACGAGGCCATCGCGCGGGCGCTGCGCCGGGGGGCCGGGCCGGCGACGGATGCGGAGTACCGCCAGGACGTGGCCGCCGTCCTGTCGTTCCTGGTGGAGGAGGTCGCGCTCGGTCCGCTGCCGGAGCCGTGGCTGCTGGTCTCCAGTACCGCGGGGGCCGCTCTGGCCGCGGCGCTGGGCCTGCCGGTCGCGGTCGCGCACCACATCCGGCCGGACAACACCCTTGCCGTGGTGGAGGGTTACCGGGCGGCGTTCACCGCGTCCCGCTGGTGCGAGCGGCCCCGGGTGATGCTGTGTGTGGAGACGGTGTGCGCGCCGACGCAGGAGGAGGCGGTGTGGCGGGCGGGTCCGATGAACGTGGTCAAGGCCGGGCTGCTGAAGGGGCTGAGCCAGGTGCCGTTCCCGACGCCCGCGCAGGCGGCCGCCCATTCCTTCACCGAGCAGGAGCGGCAGGCGCTGGAGGGTTTCCGTGCGCAGCAGGCGGTCGGGGCGCCCGAGGCGGTGGTGGGGCGGTTGGCGCAGCTGGCCGGGGAGACCGGGGCGCAGGAGCTGATGCTGACCACGCCTGTCTACGACCTGGGTGAGCGGATCGGTTCCTATGAGCTGGTCAGGAAGTACTGGGGGGCGGCGGGGTCGTCGTAGGGGCGGGTTTTCTCGCACGCCGGGATCGTTTGCGCAGGTGCGTGCGAAGGGGCGGCGGGGGTGGCTGTTACAGGGCCTTGGACCCGTTCGGCGTAGGGGTGTGAGGGGTGGTCGGGGCCGGGGTCCGGGGGCGGCGAGGGCTGTTTGGCAGACCTCCCACCGGGTGGCGGCGGGCTGCCGAGTCCAGGGCGTCAATCCGGGTTTGACGGTTGCCCGTTACAAGGGAGAGTTACGGACATATCCGGATTGGGAAACACGGGGTGGAGGGTCGGTGTCGGGGTGTGTCGGGGGGCCAGAGTGTGGCTCCTCGGCCAAGTCGCCGGGAACCGTTTCGAGCCCGGCCGGCGCGCACGTTTTCCGTGCGGGACGCCGGTGTGGGCCGCCCGTTGAAGTCGAAGGGGTCCCTTGTCCATGTCTGCTTCTCCCGCCACGCGCCGCGCTCTCGCCGCCCTCCTGGCTGCCGGCACCCTGATCGGCGCCGCCGCGCTGCCCGCCGCGGCCGACGACCACCGCCGCGACCACCGCGGATCCCGCTCCTCCCTCGCCATCGGCGACGTCCAGTACGACAGCCCCGGCCGCCACGACCGCTCCAACCGCGCCCTGAACCGCGAATGGGTCGAGATCAAGAACACCGGCCGCCACAGTGTCAACCTCCGCGGCTTCACCCTCACCGACCAGCAGGGCAACCGCTACCGCTTCCCCGACTTCCGCCTCGACGGCCGCTCCGCCGTCAAGGTCCACACCGGCCAGGGCCGCGACACCCGCCACGACCTCTACCAGGACCGCCGCCGGCAGATCTGGAACGACCGCGACACCGCCACCCTCCGCGACAACCGCGGCAATGTCGTCGACACCGAGTCCTGGGGCCGCCGCGGACACCAGCACCGCGGCTGATCCCGTGCCGGCGGTCGCCCCGACGGGGACGGTGACCGCCGGATGAAAAGGGGTGCGGCGTGTCATGGCGGGGGCCGTGGCACGCCGCACCCGTGCGCGCGGGCGCGGGGCGCGGGAGGTGGGCGCCGGAGGTCGGTCGGCGCGTGCATTCGGGTGGCGGGGTGTCGTGTCGGGCGGGTGGGCGGGGGCCGGGTTGGCGATGCTGGGCCGGGCGGCCGGGCCGGGCGCGGCATCGGGCCGGCGCCCTGCCCCATCCCATGGCGAGAAGGAGTACGGCATGCCGACGGACGCGGTCGGGCGTTTCCTCGCGGCTCTGGAGCCGCACCGGCGGGAGGCCGTGGCGGGCAGGCCGCGTGAGGAGCAGGAGCGGCTGGCGGCCGCCTGGGAGGAGGAGTTGGGCTCGGACGACGAGCTCGACACCCTCGATGAGCTCTCTCCGCCCGCGGCGGAGGCCGAGGCGGCCCGCCGGGTGATGGACCGCGAGTCGTCAACTTGACCCGGCCCTGAAGGGGCGGGCTTGGTAGGTAGCGCCCAACCGGCTGCTGGGTTGGCTCCTCCGTCCAGGCACCCCTATGTGCCCGGCGGACGGGGACGGGGCAGGGCGGGGCGGGGGTAAAGGGGTGGCCGGTGGCTGAGCGGCCGGGGAAGAATGCGGCGGGTGCGTGATCGTGTGGAGGCGTCCCCGGGGCTGCGGCTGCGGCGTTGGACGCCGGGCGATGCCGAGGCGGTGCTGGCGGCGTTCGCCGAGCCGGTGATGTCGCGGCAGGCCGCTGAGCCGGTCGTGACGCTGCCTGCGGCGCGGCGCTGGCTGGCGGCCCGGACGGAGCAGTGGGATGCGGGGTCGGGATACGCGTTCGCGGTCGTCGACGCTGCGGACGTGGTGCTGGGGCATGTCGCGGTCGGCGCCGTCGAGCGGCGTCACGGCACCGGCTGGGTCTCGTACTGGACGACCGCGGCGGCCCGTGGGCGGGGTGTCGCGTCGGGCGGCTGCCGTGCGGTGGCGGCCTGGGCGTTCGAGGACGCCGGGCTGTTCCGGCTGGAGCTGGGCCACCGGGTCGACAACCCGGCTTCGTGCGGGGTGGCCCGCGCTGCGGGCTTCGCGGTCGAGGGGCTCCAGCGGCGCAGGCTCGCGTACGACGGTGTCCGCTACGACGTCGAGCTGCACGCACGGCTGGCGACCGACTCCGTACCGCCCGCCGCCCGCACGGCCGGACAGCCGAAACGGGCGGGACGGGCGGGACGGGCGGACAGTTGAGGCGGGGCGGGCGGCTGAGGGCCGGGCCGCTGCGTGCCGGCTCTTCGGGAGCGCGGGGCAGGCCGGTCAGGTGGCTTTCGGGCGCGCGGGGGCCTTGCGCGTCTTGACTCCGGCGGCGACGAGGGCCAGGCCCGCGGCGGCGATGCCGAGGTAGGCGGTGGACGGGAGGTCGGCGAGCCGGTGCAGCCAGCCCCACTGCGTGCCGAAGAGGGTCTGCGAAGCGAAGCCGGCGAGCCCCTGGGCGCCCACGACGTAGCCGAGGCTTTCGACGGTGTATCCGATGGTTGTTCGCACAGGTCAACCCTCTCGCGGCGGCGCCGCGAGGAGGTCCTGCTCAGGGCCGAGAACGCAGTAGGCCGAAGGATGCAGTCAGCAGTGGTGGATGCGGTCAGCGGCGGTGGATGCGGTCGATGCCGTACCAGCGGGAGACGCAGGCGGCGACCCAGTCGCGGTCGTAGTCGGCGGTGAAGAAGGGCTCGGCGAGGTGGGCGATGTGCAGGGGGCGGTAGCCGACGTCCGTGGCGCCGTGCGCCGCCTCGGTACGGATGCGGGTGTTCTGGGCGTCCCAGGCGATGGAGCGGGCCACCGTGGTGGTGGTGAGCTGCTGCAGGTGCGGGACGAGTGAGGCCGTCGCGGCCAGGGTCAGGCAGAGCGCCGCCGTGGTGGCGGCTGCCGCGGCGGCGGGGCGGCGGGCGGCCAGTCGGGGGCCGGCCCAGGCTCCCAGCAGGACTCCGTAGCCGCACAGGGCCAGTTCCATGGGCAGCAGGAAACTCGTCCAGGTACGGGCGTAGGTCCAGCCGGTGGGGCCGTATCCGCTGCGCAGGCCTGCCGCCACCGCGAAGGAGCCCAGGATCACCACGGGCAGCGGCAGGAGCAGCAGGGCGGCCCGCGTCGTCCGCCCGGCACCGGGCCGGGCACCGGATGCGGATACGGGTGCGGGGTGGGGGGTGCGGAGGGTGGCGGCCAGGCCCAGCAGGAGGCCGGCGGCCGCGGCGGCGAGGTAGGCCCACTGGCCGGTGACGGTGTCCCACATGCGCAGCCAGTCCTCGAAGGTGGCGCGCAGTTCGCCGGCGGAGAGGAGCGGGGGCTTCTCGGGCTGCTGGGCGCGGCGCCAGCGGGCGCCCGGGGAGGTGTAGAGGACGGCGAGGCCGCAGGCGAGGCCGGCGCACCACAGCAGGCACCAGGTGAAGGGGCGCCAGGTCGCGGTGAGGCGCAGGCGGGGCAGGCACAGTACGGCGGTCAGGGCGGCGAGGAGTCCGCTGACGAGGGCGAAGGGTTCGCTCAGGGTGGCGAGGGCGAAGCCGGTGAGGAGGGCGCCGGCGAAGCCGGCGGTGCGGACGGCGGGGTGGGGGTGGGTGAGGGTGGCCAGGGCCAGCAGGAGGGCCCACAGGCCGATGACGCTCGGCACGGTGTGGGAGATCGTGGCGGGGGCCCACAGCAGGACCTGGTAGCTGCGGGTGCCCGCGAAGTAGAGGAGCGCCTGCAGGGTGAGGGCGCAGGCGGTCAGGGCGAGCAGGGGCGGTGCGTGGCCGAGGGCGCGCAGCAGGCGGCGGCCCAGCAGGACGAGGGCGGCGGTGAGGCAGACGGCGATGAGGGTGGGGAGGATCTTGGTGCCGGCCGGTCCGCCGCTGTAGAGGAGGCCGCTGAGGAAGGCGTTGGCGATCCGGCCGTTCTGGGTCGTGTAGAAGTCGGCGGTGATGCCGAGGACTCCCAGGTCGCGGGCTTTCCAGGCGGCGCACCAGTCGTCGGAGGTGGGGCGGATGTAGAGGCCGAGGAAGCATCCGACGGCGACGAGGGCTCCTGCGGCGGTGGCGAGTGCCGCCGCGGCGGCCGTGGGCAGGGTGCGCAGGAGGGGGCGGGGGCCGGTGTCCGGGCCGGTCGGTGGGGAGGGGGTCACGAGGTCCTCGCCCTCGGCCGCCATGGTGCTCATGGGCCACCTCTTCGCAGCGTTCGCAGCGTTCGCAGCGGGGGTCCGTCGGGCCGGGGCGGCCGGGGCGCCCCGCCGGCTGTGGTGATCGCACGGCCCGCGAACACCCATGATGTGCACGGTTCGCCGCGGCCGGCATCCCGGGCGGGGCCGGTCGCCGCGGCCGGCATCACAGGCGGGGGGCGGGCGTCGCGGCCGGCATCACAGGCGGGGGGGGGCGGGCGTCGCGGCCGGCATCGCCACGACGTCGGAGCGGGTCGGGGCTTGGGGTTGGGGTTGGGGTGGGGGCTGGGGCCACGGCGTCGGGGCGGGTCGGGGCGGGGGGTGGGGCTGGGGCTGGGGTTGGGGGGCGGGGCTGGGGCTGGGGCTGGGGTTGGGGGTTGGGTCACCCGGGCGGCGGGGTTTGCGTGGCGGGGCGGGCGGCGGTCTTCGAGGATGAGCGGGGGTCGGTGTCCGCGCGTACGCGGTGCGGCGGAGGGAGTGGCGATGCCCGTTGTCCTCGGCTGCTGGGCGGTGGCTACGGCGGTGCTGGCCGGTACGGCGGTTCCGGTGTGCGGTGCGGGCGGTCATGCGCCGCTGTCGGGGTTCACCGCCCCCACGGTCGGGGTGCTGTCCAATGTGACCGCCGCCGAGGGGGTTTCGTCCTCGCGTGCCGCCGGCGCCCGGTACGTGGAGGGCAGCAACGTGCTGCGGCTGGCGTCGGGGCGGTGGCTGTACCTGCCCGCGGGGCGGACGGTGTCGGTGGTGGTCGCGGCCGGTGACGCGGGGGCGCTGCGGCAGATCGGGCAGAGCCGGGTCTGGCTGGCCTCCGGCCGTGTGCCGGGCAGGTCCGTCGCCGAGCGGGCGGCGGCCGCGCGGGCGCTGCTGGCGATGCGGGCGCTGCTGCGGCCCAACGGGGCGATGGCGGCAGGGTGGAGTCCGGGCTGGATGTACTCCTGGCCGCGGGATTCGAGCTTCGCGTGCGCGGCGTTCGCGCACACCGGGCATGACGCGGAGGCGTTTCGGATCCTGCGGCACAGTGCCGCGACGCAGCGCGGGGACGGCAGCTGGGAGGCGCGTACGAAGCTCGACGGTTCCGGGCCGCCCGACGGCAGGCGGTGGCAGCTCGATGCCAACGGCTGGGTTCCGTGGGCGGTGTGGCAGTGGTACCGGGCGGCGCCGGCGGACGGCCGGCGGGCCCGGCTGATGACGCTCTACCCGATGATCGTCAAGGCGGCCGACCGTGCGGCCCGGTCCCTGGGGGCGGACGGGCTGCCTCCGGCGTCCCCCGACTACTGGGAGCTGATGACGTCGAGTCCGAACATCGGTACGGCCGCGCCGCTGCTGGCCGGGCTCAACGCCTCCGCGGACCTGGCGCGGGAGGCGGGCCGGCCCGGGGACGCGGCACGGTGGGCGCGGGCGGCGCGGCGGCTGTCCGCGGGGATCTCGAAGCGGTTCTTCCCGCTCGGCTACCAGCGCACCGTCGACGGGCGGCACGGGCGTGACAGTGCGGTGACGTTCATGGCGCCGCCCTTCAACTCCGCTCCGGCGGGGCTGCCGGCGGCGCTGGAGGCCACCTACCGGGCGCTGCGTCTGCCCAACGGGGGGCTGACGCCGGGTGATGATCCGGGGGCGCCGTGGGGTGCGACGGCGTGGACGCCCAGTACGGCGTTCTTCGCGCTGGCCTGGGCGGCCGGGGGGCGGCCGGCGAAGGCGGGGCCGGTGCTGGAGTGGGTGCTCTCGAAGCGCAACGCGCTCGGTGAGCTGCCGGAGAAGGTGGACAAGGCGGGCCGGGCCGCTTCGGTGGCTCCGCTGGCGTGGACGGGTTCGATCGTGGTGCTGTCGCTGGTGGCGCTTGAGGGCGGCGGGCTGCCGGCGCCGCCCCTGCAGCCGTAAAGGGGGCGGGCGGGCCGGGGACCTGCCGGTCCCCGGCGGTCCCCGGCGGTCCCCGGCCGCTCCTGGCGGTTCCTGTGGTGTGTGGCGGTCCCTGGCGGTCCCTGGAGGTTCCTGGGGGTTCCTGAGGGTTGCTGTGGTGCTCGTGGTTGCTGGTGGCTGCCGGTGGGTGGTCAGACGGGCTGGGTCGGCCCGGCCGGCGGCGGGGCGGTGCGGACCGTGTCCAGGGCGGCCAGCAGGCGGCGGTAGGCGGCCTGTTCGGCGGCCACCGCCTGCTCCAGGGCCGGGTGGAGCAGGTCCGGACGGGCCCGGGCGTGGACGGCGGCGGCACGGCGCAGGGCTCTGGCCCGGCGTACGTCGCGTTCGGCGTCGAGGCAGGCCTGGTCGAGGAGGCGGTGGTCGAGGACCTCGGTGAAGGCGCGGTGGGCGAGGGGGTCGAGGCGGTCGAGACTGTCGGCGCAGTGGTCGGGTTGCACAGTGGCGCAGCTGTGGGCGAGGGCGGCGGTGAGGGCGTTCAGGGCGGCGGTCAGCCGCGGGTAGTCCCAGGCCGGGGCGGTGTCGTCGCGGCAGCCGGTGGCCAGTGCCGCGACAGCGGCGAGGCAGACGGCCAAGGCGCGCACGGCGGTTCCCGGCGCACGCGTGCGCCGGCGGGTGGCATGGGAAGCGGTCACAAGGGGCCCCGATCACCGGTGTTCAGGACGTGGGAAGTTGAACAGCAAGGCCGGACGGCCAGGGAGGCCGGACGGCCAGGGTGGCCGGGGAGACCGGACGGCCAGGGTGGCCGGGGAGACCGGACGGCCAGGGTGGCCGGGGTGGCCGGACGGCCGGAGCTGCGTGGCCGGGGAGGCTGGGGGTGGGGAGGCCGGGGGTGGGGTGGCCCGGTAGCCGGGTGGGGCCGGTGGGTGGTGTCCACGCGGTGGCCCGGTGGGTGGTGCCCGGTGGCCGGGGTGGGTTTGGTGGGTGTCCACGGGTGGGTGGCCGGACGGCCGGGGTGGCCAGGGTGGCCGGGTGGGGCGGGTGGGTGGTGTCCACGCGGTGGCCGGGTGGGTGAGGTGGGTTTGGTGGGTGGCGTCCACGGGTGGGTGGGGTGGCCGGGATGGGGCGGGTGGGTGGTGTGGGCGGCTGCGGTGGCGGTGGCCGTGGCTGCCGTGGCCGGGTGGGGCGGGTGGGGCGGGTGGCCGGGGTGGTCATCCTCGTCCGGGGTGGTCAGTGGTGCCAGCCGGAGGGGTGGCGGGCGGCTTGGGCGAGGGCGGTGGGTGGGACGGCCCGGTGCCAGGGGGTGGAGGGGGTCGGCCCGGGAGTGGGGGCCGGGCTGGGGGTGGGGGCCGGGGTGGTGGTGGTGGGGGTGGTGTGGAGGTCGGCGTCCAGGCCGAGGGCGGCGGCCAGGCCGGTTCCGTCGGGGGTGGTCACGGCGGTCGGGGCGCCGGTGTAGAGCATCTGGGACTCGTGCCAGGCGGGGGTGGGGGTGGGGCCGGGGAGGGTGACGGCGGCGGTGCCGGTGGCGGCGCGGCCGGCGAGGAGGCGGCCGGCGGTGGCGACGGCGCCGTAGCCGCCTTCGCCGCCGGTGTCGGCGGGCGGGGAGAGGAGGGGGGCGGCCGCGGTGGCGGTGGCCTGGGTGGTGGTGACGGTGCCGCTGCCGGGGCTGCGGAAGGTGAGGCGGACGCCGTCGTCGTGGCCGGTGGCGGAGAGTACGCCGGTGGTGGCGGGCAGGCCGGTGGGGAAGGGGCCGGTGAGGGGGGCGCCGGGGGCGGGCTGGGTCCAGGCGAGCACGGTGCGGTCGGTGGCCGCGTAGACGTGGCGGCGGCCGGCGCTGTCGGTGGCGGTGGCCGGGTCGCCCTGCAGGGCGGTGCCGCCCAGGGTCTGCCAGGGGCCGAAGCCGGCGCCGGGGGCGTTCTGGGTGGCCGCGCGCAGGGTGCGGTGGGAGTCGCGTAGGTAGACGGTGATGCGGCCGGTGGCGTCGACGGCGGCGGTGGGTGTGCCGATCGCGGAGGTGGCGGACAGGTCGCCGGTGTCGGGGGTGCCGAGGGTGTGCCAGGGGCCGAAGTCGGCGCCCGGGGCGTTCTGGAGGGCGTAGACGGTCTCGCGCCGGTAGTCCTGGGGGGTGGTGGTGGCCAGGGTGGTGCGGGTGGCGAGGACGGCGATGCGGCCGTCGGGCAGGCGGGCGGTGCTGGCGCCGGCGTCGATGGTGGTGCCGGGGGCGGTGGGGGGCAGGAAGCGGGGGCCCTGCCAGGGGGCGGTGGGGCGGGGGCGCGTCCAGTAGGCCATCTGGCCGTCGAGGGCGGCGAAGGCGTAGAGGCGGCCGGGGGTGCCCTGGGTCATCCAGGTGGTGCTCTCGCCGCGGCTGTAGCGGATGGTCTGGTTCCAGCCGGCGCCGGTGGGGCGGGTGGCGGTCTTGCGGTCGCCGCAGCCGGCGGGGCTGCCGCACCAGTCCTGGTGGTCGCTCCAGGCGTAGGTCTTGAGGTAGCCGAGTTTCTCCTCGGCGGCTTTCGCGTCGAGGGTGGGGGGCAGGGAGCTGTTGGGGTAGCTGACGTAGTTCTGGACCGAGAAGTGCGGGCGGGGGCCGGCTGTGGCGGCGTAGCGTTCGGTGGCGGCCTGCGCGAAGCGGGCCCCGTACATGTGGTCTTGGTGGTCGGCGAGGGCGCCGGCGGGCCGGGTGCGGCCGGGGGTGGGGTCCTGGGTGCGGATGGTGGTGGGCTGGTAGAGCGCCAGCACGTTCGCGATGGCCTGGACGGCCTGGTCGCGGGTGTAGGTGAAGGGGGTTTTTACGGGGGTGCCGGAGGCGAGTTGGGAGCCGAGGGCGGGGACCTTGCCGTCCCACAGGCCGCGCAGGCTGTCGGGGTTGTCGCCGGAGATGCTGCGGGCTTCGCGCATCTGCATCCACACCAGGTTGACCTCGGGGCGGGCGAGGAGGATGTCGACTTCGGCGCTGCCGCCGCCGGTGGTGGGTATGGAGGTGCGCTGCCAGGCGCTGGTGCGCCGGCCGGTGGCCATCTCGGCGTAGGCGGCGCGTATGCCGTTCTGGCGGGCCTCGGCGTAGGAGGCGTGGTCGGCGGGGCGTGCGGGGTCTTGCAGGTGCGGGCTGTGGGCTTCGTTCCTGCCGTCGGACTCGCCCGCGGTCAGGAAGACGGTGGTGACCTTGACTCCGGTGGATATGGAGCGGCTGAGGTCGGGGTTCATGAAGAAGAGGTCGTCGTCGGGGTGCGCGACGACCTGCAGGACCGTGCCCTGGGTGACGCTGGGGCGCTGGGGGGGCTGGGCGGTGGCGGGCGCGGGGGCGGGTGCGGTGCCGTATCCGTAGGCCCAGGTCGTGACGCCGGCGGCGCCGACGGTGAGGGCGGCGAGCAGGGCCGCGAGGCGGGTGCGGCTGGCCAGGGACATCGCGGGCGCCTTGGGGGTCGGTCCGGTGCGGGGGGCTGTCGAAGAGTGGGGGTGTCGGTGCCCCGATGGCTGGAGCACTTCCGGAGACGACCGGGGCCGATTATGCCTGGCGTGTTTTCTGCTGACACACCCTCAAGGACCTTATGAAGTTAAACCAGTTGAATGCGAGATATGGGCGACTTGTACCTATTTGGTATTGGTTGGGTGGGGTGTGGTGGGAGGGGATGGCGTGGCGTGTGTCACGTGCGGGGGTGTTTCGGGGGCGGCGGTTTTCCGCTGACTTCTGCGGACTTCTGTCGACTTCCGTGGGTTTCTCGGCTGTCTGGGCTGGGGTTTCCCTGGGTTCGGCGGGCGGCCGGCCGGCGAACGGCCGCTGGGCGGGCGGGAGGACGGGATTGCGGGCGCGCTGGCGGCGGTGAGGTCGCTCACACCGGCCCGGGGGCCGTCCGGTGGACCGGGCGCGCCGGCGAGCGGTGACGGTGGCGCGTGCGTCGGCCGGCAGGGGCGGTGGCGCATGCGTCGGCCGGCAGGGGCGGTGGACCGGGCGCGCCGGCGGGCAGTGGCAGTGGCACGTGCGTCGGCCGGCAGGGGCGGTGGACCGGGCGCGCCGGCGGGCAGTGGCAGTGGCACGTGCGTCGGCTGGCAGGGGCGGTGGACCGGGCGCGCCGGCGGGCAGTGGCAGTGGCACGTGCGTCGGCCGGCGGGGCGGTGGACCGGGCCCGGGCGGGCCCCGTCCCGGGGCGGCCTGGGCCGGGTGGCCGGCGGTCGTCGCGGCGGGCCCGCCGGACCGGCGGGTCGCCGTGCAGCAGGCCGGCGGCGCTGAGGCCGCTGGGGTTACGCCGGTGCCGGTGGCTGCGCGCCACGGGCGCGGCAGGCGTGTTCCGCCCGCCGCGGCAGTTCCTCACGGGGCCGAGGTGACGCACCAGCAGGTGGGGAAGGCGAGCGCGGACGGGGCGGCCCCGTCAGGAGCCCTGCCCGGGCAGGCCAGCGCAAAGTCGGGGAACCCGTCCCCGAGCCGTGCGGAGGTCGCGCCGGGGCGGGTCCCGTGGAGCAGGGCGTGTCCTGGTGCCCGGCCGAGCCGGCGGCACCGGGGCGGGGCGGGACCTTCCGCGGTCCGGGGCGGGCGGAGGAAGGCGCGACGCCCTGGAGGGCGGGCCCCGCCGGCGGGGATGCGCACCGACCGTCCCGGGGAGGGGCGGTGGCGTGCAGGGGCGCCGGGGCGGCGGCCGGTCCAGGGGAGCAAAGCAGCGACGGCCTGGGGGAAGGGCCTGGCGGCGGGAGAAAGCATGCTGGCCGTCCCGGGAAGGGGCGGCGGCGTGCAGGGGCAACGGGGCGGCCGCGTAGGCGGCGGTCCGGTCGCCGGGCGTGCGCCGGTGTTCCTGGTGCTCCATCCCCCGGGCCCACTCCCCCGGGCCCGCGCTCCCAGGCCGGCGGTCAGGAGTACGGGCGGCGCCACGGGAGTGCGCCCGGCCGGGCGCAGCGCGTCCGCCTCGCGGGCGCAGGCGTCGTCGGCGCCAGGACCGGGGCCGGGGCCGGGGCCGGGGCCGGGGCCGGGGCCGGGGGCCGGGGCCGGGGGCCGGGGCCGGGGCCGGGGCCGGGGGCCGGGGCCGTGGCCGGTCTGCTTGTCCTGGGGGGTGGCCTGTGCGGGCTCGTCGTGTCGCACGCGGGGGCGGGGCTG
>NZ_JBHXAG010000023.1:0-126431 GCF_042726555.1 Streptomyces sp. NPDC060232
GCCACCGTCCAGCCCGACAGGTCACGCCCCCGGCCAGGGACACCGAACCCAGCCCCGCCGGCGCTTGAGGCGCGGCCACCGGCCCCCAGCCAGGGAACAAGGGCACCACCCCACCCGAAGCCACCGTCCAGCCCGACAGGTCACGCCCCCGGCCAGGGACACCACCCCAGCCCCGCCGGCGATTGAGGCGCGGCCACCGGCCCCCAGCCGGGGAACAAGGGCAGCACCCCAGCAACGGCCGCAGCCGGGAGCGGGGGCGGCGCCCCGAATCGGCAGGCCGCGCCGGAGGCGAGGGGTATGCGAAACGGGCCGGGCCCGGTGCCCCCGTGGGGGAACCGGGCCCGGCCCGAACTGCTGACGCGCCGCGAGGCGTACCGCTTAGTTGTCGTCCTCGTCGATCAGGAAGCCCCGCATCGGCGACGGCGCCTGCATCGGCTGCGGCGCAGCCGGCCGCACCGGGGCCATCGGCTGGGTCATCGCCGGGGACATCTGCTGCTGGCCGCCGTAGGACGGACCGCCGCCCATCGGGGAGGGACCGCCCATGGACGGACCGCCCATGGAGTGGCCCATCGCACCGGCCGGAGCCATCGAGGGCGACGGCGACGGGGGCAGCGCGGGACCGGCCGGGTTGCGCGGCGGGGCCAGCGAGTCGTCCGCCTGGGTCTCCAGCTGGCGCAGCTGCGACTCCAGGTAGGACTTCAGACGCGTACGGTACTCACGCTCGAAGCCCCGCAGGTCCTCGACCTTGCGCTCCAGCGTGGCGCGGGCGGACTCCAGGGAGCCCATCGCGACGCGGTGCTTCTCCTGCGCGTCCCGCTCCAGCGCGTCGGCCTTGGCGCGGGCGTCCCGCTCCAGGCCCTCGGCGCGCGACCGGGCCTCGCCGACGATCTTGTTGGCCTCGGAGCGGGCCTCCGCGATCGCCTGGTCGGCGGTCTGCTGCGCCAGCGACAGGACGCGGGCGGCGCTGTCGCCACCGGGGCCCTGCTGCGGGAGCTGCGGCTGCTGCATCTGCTGCATGGGCTGACCCATCTGCTGCATCTGCTGGCCCATCGGCTGCATCTGCTGGCCCATGGGCTGCATCTGCTGGCCCATGGGCTGCATCTGCTGGCCGAGCGGGTTCTGGCCGCCCATCGACTGCTGCTGCTGCATCTGCTGCTGGCCCATGCCCTGCGGTCCGCCCATGGGGTGCTGCTGCATGGGTCCGCCCATGGGGCCGCCCATCGGGCCGGGGCCCTGCTGGCCCTGGCCGCCGGGGCCCGGCGGGAGCTGCGGCGCGCCACCCGGCAGCTGGGGCGGGCCCATCTGCGGGTTCTGCTGCTGCGGCGGGCCGGATATGGCCGCGGGCACGGGGGCGCCGGGGCCGCGCTGGTCCTGGGGCTCGGGCTTGCGCATGCTCTGCTGCTGCTGGTTCTGCGCGGCGGCACGCGTGGCGGCAGCCAGCTTGGCGCGCAGGTCCTCGTTCTCGCGCAGCAGGCGCGTCAGTTCGGACTCGACCTCGTCGAGGAAGGCATCGACCTCGTCCTCGTCATAGCCTTCTCGGAGGCGGACGGTCGTGAACTGCTTGTTCCGCACGTCCTCGGGAGTCAGCGGCATGTCTTCTTCACCTCTACGTAGTCGTCGGCAGTCGGCTGGACCGTATCGGGACCGTCCCCGCGCGTACGGGGAAGCTCATCGTTCACACGCTTCTCGCAGCTGTGTTCACGAAGCTGATGAGGATGTAAACGATGATCATCAGAACGAAGAAGGACAGGTCGAGTGCCACGCCGCCGAGACGCAACGGCGGAATGAACCGCCGAAGGAGCTTGAGCGGTGGATCGGTGACAGTGTAGGTGGCCTCCAGAACGACCACCATCGCCTTGCCGGGTGTCCATGAACGTGCGAACTGGAACACGTAGTCCATGACCAGTCGGAAGATCAGCACGATCAGGAAGCACATCAGCACGACGTAGACCACTTGCAGTGCGATGCCCATCCGGTGCTTCCCTCTCCCCGTTTCCCGATCTGTTCCCGGTCCCGTATCTGACGGATCGGTCTAGCTTTGGTTGAAGAACCCGCCCTCCGCGATGCGGGCCTTGTCCTCCGCCGTGACATCGACGTTAGCAGGCGACAGCAGGAACACCTTCTGTGTCACCCGTTCAATGCTGCCGTGCAGACCGAACACGAGTCCGGCGGCGAAGTCCACGAGACGCTTCGCGTCCGTGTCGTCCATCTCCGTGAGATTCATGATCACCGGAGTGCCCTCACGGAAGTGTTCCCCGATGGTACGGGCCTCGTTGTAGGTCCGGGGGTGCAGTGTCGTGATGCGGTACGGCTCCCGCTCGGAGACGACCTTGGGCATGATCACGGGGGCGTTCTTCTCCAGGTTCGTGCGATCGGGTGTGATGGATGCCACGGGGGCAATTCGCGCAGGACGTCCGTTTTCCACCGGAATTGGGATGGGTTCCCGCTGCGCCGGAGGCTGTACGGCTCGCACCGGTTCGTCCGATACGGGCGACTGGTGCACGGGCTGCTGTCGGCGATCCCGCTCCCGAGCCCGCTCCATCTCCGGCTCGGGCTCGAACTCGTCGTCGGGGTCGTACCCCGGGTTGTCGTACCGGTCGTCCTCCACGAGGCCGAGGTAGACCGCCATCTTGCGCATCGCGCCGGCCATTCTCCGAGTCCTCCGCTCTGTGGTGGATCGCCCTGTCGCAGGTGCCGCCGTGTCACGAATGTCACCAACTGCCCGCGATCCACGTGGTCTGCCCGCTCATCGGCGGGAATGACCATATTTTCTGCTGTGGTCCGACTTTCTTCGCGACGTTACCCGAGCCGGGGTCTCGCGCCGAGTACCGCAGTGCCGACGCGTACATGTGTCGCACCGGCCACAACGGCCTGTTCCAGGTCTGCGCTCATCCCGGCCGACACCATCGTGGCAGCCGGATGGTCCGCGCGCAGGCGGGATGACAATTCCATCAACCGCTCGAAGGCGGCCTGTTCGCGTCCCGCGTAGTGGCCGGACAGCGGTGCGACGGTCATCAGTCCGTCGATCCGCAGTCCGGGTGCCGCGGCGACGAGGTCCGCCAACTCCGCGAGCTGCTCCGGTGCGGCGCCGCCCCGGGCCCCCCGCTCGCCCGACTCGGCGTCGAGGGCGATCTGGACGAGGCAGCCGAGTTCACGGCCGGCGCCGGTCGCGGCCGCCGAGAGTGCGGTCACGAGCCGGGGGCGGTCGACGGACTGCACCACATGCGCGTATCCCGCCACGGAACGGACTTTGTTGGTCTGCAACTGGCCGACGAAATGCCAGCGGAGCGGCAGGTCCGCACAGGCCGCGGCCTTGGGGGCGGCGTCCTGGTCGCGATTCTCGGCAACATGACGGACGCCCAGCTCCGCCAGCAGTCGCACGTCGCTCGCGGGATGGGTCTTGGTGACCACGATGAGGGTCACCTCCTCCCGCTCCCGCCCCGCCGCGGCGCAGGCGGACGAGATACGTTCCTCCACCCGCGCCAGGTTCTCGGCGAGCTCCGACTTACGATCCGTCATTCTTCTTTTCCCCCGGGGTCCGGGGGTCCTCCCCCCGGGAAAGCTCCGTCAACCAGACATATCCGGCCAGTCGGCCGGTGACCCGGTCGCGGCGGTACGAGAAGTGGTCCCGCGACTCCAGTGTGCAGACCGGTGAGCGCAGGCCGTTCACCACCCCCGCCTCCGCGAGCTGCGCGTGCACCCCCGCGACCACGTCGACCGCCGGCGTGCCCCAGCTGGTCTCGGCCCGGGCGGCGGGAACCGCCGCCGCCACCGCCTCCCGCATCTCGGCCGGCACCTCGTAGCAGTGCCCGCAGACCGCGGGACCGGTACGGGCGACGATCCGGCCGGGTTCGGCGCCGAGGGAGACCATCGCCTCCACGGCCGCGGGCACCACCCCGGCGACCAGTCCGGGCCGGCCGGCGTGGGCGGCGGCGGCGACCCCGGCGACGGGGTCGGCCAGCAGGACGGGTGTGCAGTCGGCGGTGAGCACGGCGAGGGCGAGTCCCCGACGGGCGGTCACCACCGCGTCGACGGCGGGGATCGCGGTGTCCGCCCCCCACGGGCCGTCGACCACCGCGACGTCCCGGCCGTGCACCTGGTTCATCCAGACCACCAGGTCCGGGTCGAGTCCCAGGGAGCGCGCCGCCAGGGCCCGGTTCGTGAGAACGGCGGCCGGGTCGTCTCCGACCGCGCCGCCGAGGTTGAGCTCTTCGTACGGAACGGCGCTCACTCCGCCCCACCGGTCGGTGAAGGCGAAGTGGGCGCCGCCCACGTGATGCTGCTCCGGTGTCACTTCAAGAAGTCCGGGACATCCAGTTCCTCGGCCGGGCTGTCCTGGTACGGCCGGGCCGTGGGGACCTGCGGCGCGGGGGCCTGGACCTCGACCGGGGCCGGCTCGACGGGGGCCGGGGGCTCCTCGCGCGGGGGGACCGTGCCGAGTCCGCCGAAGGCCGGGCGGGCCGGCTCGGCGGCGCGGACCGAAGCCGGGGCGGGCTCCTCGCGCTTGGTGGACGCGGCGCCGATGACGTTGTCCCGGCGGGCCGGGGGCTGTCCGCCGTCGAACCCGGCGGCGATGACGGTGACCCGCACCTCGTCGCCGAGCGCGTCGTCGATGACGGCGCCGAAGATGATGTTCGCCTCGGGGTGCGCGGCCTCGCTCACCAGCTGCGCGGCCTCGTTGATCTCGAAGAGACCGAGGTCCGAGCCGCCGGAGATGGAGAGCAGCACGCCGCGGGCGCCGTCGATGGACGCCTCCAGCAGCGGCGAGGAGATCGCCATCTCGGCCGCGGCCACCGCGCGGTCGTCGCCGCGGGCCGAGCCGATGCCCATCAGGGCGGAGCCGGCCTCGGACATCACGGACTTGACGTCGGCGAAGTCGAGGTTGATCAGACCCGGGGTGGTGATGAGGTCGGTGATGCCCTGGACGCCGGAGAGCAGGACCTGGTCCGCCGACTTGAAGGCGTCCAGAACGCTGACCTGGCGGTCCGAGATGGACAGCAGGCGGTCGTTGGGGATGACGATGAGGGTGTCGACCTCTTCGCGGAGCTCGGCGATGCCGTCCTCCGCCTGGTTCGCGCGGCGCCGGCCCTCGAAGGTGAACGGCCGGGTGACCACACCGATCGTCAGGGCGCCGAGCGAGCGCGCGATGTTGGCGACGACGGGTGCGCCGCCGGTGCCGGTGCCGCCGCCTTCACCGGCGGTGACGAAGACCATGTCGGCCCCCTTGAGGACCTCCTCGATCTCCTCGCGGTGGTCCTCTGCCGCCTTGCGACCGACCGCCGGGTTGGCGCCGGCGCCGAGGCCGCGGGTGAGTTCGCGGCCGACGTCGAGCTTGACGTCGGCGTCGCTCATCAACAGCGCCTGCGCGTCCGTGTTGATGGCGATGAACTCGACGCCCTTGAGACCGACCTCGATCATTCGGTTGATGGCATTGACACCACCGCCGCCGACACCGATGACCTTGATGACTGCGAGGTAGTTCTGCGGTGCTGCCACGTCGAAGGCCTCTCGCCTCGAGTTACGTGTCGCCGCCTCGCGGGCCTGCGTTGCGACGACTGATGCCGAAATAGGGACGGTCCGAACGCGCCGACCCGAACCCTCACCCTGAAGTTTAGGGTTAGGGGTGTGTCTGTTCCTTGGACTCTTCCGAACAGGACACTAAGTCGACAAGTAGCGCGTGTTCAACGAACACGCCGAACCTCCCGTTTTTCTTTTCACCCTATGTGATCACCCGTATCGCTGGCCAACCAGGGTGCGCCGCTGTTCGACCTGACGTCAACTCCCGGCCGCGGCAGGGGCGGTGGGAACGCTCACGTCGAAGTGAACGGCCTTCGGCGCGGCTTTCAGCAAAGCGGTCAGCGCGCGCCCCTTCGCGTCGCTCTGTTCGCCGCTGCCCCACCGTACGGACCGGCCCCCGGTCAGCTCCAGCACGATCGAATCATAGGAACCCACCGTGACCTGCACGGTTTGCCCGGCGATCGGTGCCGGGAGGGATCCGGCGACGAGCACGGCCTCGTGCAGCAGCCGCTCTTCGTCGAAGCGGCGGGCGCTCGGGGAGCCGCCGGCGCTCAATTCGAGGACCGGAACACCCGCGGGTGCTTTCGGAACCGTGTCGAATCGCACACCCGATGCGTCCACTTCCACGAAGTTGGCGTCCTTTTTGATGAGCAGGACGGGTTTGCGCTCGGTCACCTTCAGTCCGATTCCGTGCGGCCAGGCCCGCACCGCATCGACCGAATCGATGCGGGGCAGACGGCCCCGTACGCGGCTCTCGATCTCGTCCGTGTCGACGCTCACGAGGGGCGCGCCCACGGGCACGGCCGCCGCCGAGAGCACCTGCTCGGGGGTGAGCACGTCGGTGCCGGTGGCGGTGACCTTCTCGACGCGGAGCCAGGAGGACCCGTAGAGGACCCAGCTGCCGCCCGCGACGAGGAGGACCGCGGCGGCCAGGGAGGCCAGCACGGGGCCCCGGCGCAGCTGCCTGCCGGGGCCCCGCGGGGCGGCCTCCTCCGGGGCCTTCGCGGGCTTCGCGGACTTGGGGCCCTTCGGACTCCTGGGCGGCTTGGGAGAGCCGGCGCCCTTGCGGGGCGGCCGGCCGGGCCGATCAGGAGACGGTGTTCCGCGCTGCGCGGTCGTCGCTCCGGCCACTCCTGTGCCTCCTGCGTCCGTGCTCCCGCGTCAGCGGGACCGGTGGGCTGCGATCGCCTCGTACACCATGCCGACCAGCAGCTCGTCGGCGTCCCGGCGGCCGAACTCACCGGCGGCGCGGGACATCTCGTACAGGCGGTGCGGGTCGGACAGCACCGGGAGGACCTGGCCGAGCACCCACTCGGGCGTCAGTTCCGCGTCGTCCACGAGCAGGCCGCCGCCGGCCTTGACCACCGGCTGGGCGTTGAGCCGCTGTTCGCCGTTGCCGATCGGCAGCGGGACGTAGGCGGCGGGCAGCCCGACGGCGGACAGTTCGGCGACGGTCATCGCTCCCGCGCGGCACAGCATCATGTCGGCGGCGGCGTACGCGAGATCCATCCGGTCCACGTACGGTACCGGCACATAGGGTGGCATCCCGGGCATGTTGTCGACACGCGGCAGTTCGTTCTTCGGCCCGACGGCGTGCAGGATCTGCACGCCGGAGCGCTGGAGGGTCGGAGCGACCTGCTGGATGGTCTCGTTGAGGCGCCGTGCGCCCTGCGAGCCGCCGGAGACCAGCAGCGTGGGCAGGTTGGGGTCCAATCCGAACGCGGCGCGCGCCTCGGGGCGTACGGCGGCCCGGTCGAGGGTGGAGATGGAGCGGCGCAGCGGGATGCCCACGTAGCGGGCGCCGCGCAGCTTGCTGTCGGGCGTGGAGACCGCGACGGCGTGCGCGTACCGGGAGCCGATCTTGTTGGCCAGTCCGGGCCGGGCGTTGGCCTCGTGGACGATGATCGGCACCCCGAGCCGCTTGGCCGCGAGGTAGCCGGGCAGGGCCACGTAGCCGCCGAATCCGACGACGCAGTCGGCCTTGGTGCGCAGGAGGATCTCCTCCGCGGCCTTGATGGTGCCGCGCAGCCGTCCGGGGACGGTGATCAGCTCAGGGGTGGGCTTGCGGGGCAGCGGTACGGCGGGGATCAGCCCCAGTTCGTAGCCGCGCTCCGGCACCAGGCGGGTTTCGAGTCCGCGCTCGGTGCCCAGGGCGGTGATGCCCACTGAAGGGTCCTGCCTGCGCAGGGCGTCCGCGAGGGCGAGCGCCGGCTCGATGTGGCCGGCGGTCCCCCCACCGGCGAGTACGACATGCACCGAAATTCACCGCTCTCCGGACGGACGCTTCTTGACGCGCCGTCTCATCGACTTCCATCTCACCCCGGTCCGCCTCCAGCCGGTCTTCGGCTGTCGCATCGCGAGGGCCGCGCGCGCGGCCGGCTCCTCCCGCGCGAAGGCGATGAGCAGTCCGACCGCGAACATGGTCGGCAGCAGGGCCGACCCCCCGTAGGAGAACAGCGGGAGCGGGACTCCGGCGATCGGCAGCAGGCCGAGCACCGCACCGATGTTGATCACGGCCTGGGCCGTGATCCAGGTGGTCACGCCTCCCGCGGCAAACCGTACGAAGGAGTCCTCCGTGCGTCCGGCCACGCGGATACCCGCATAGCCTAGAGCCGCGAAGAGGGCGAGCACCGACAGCGTCCCCGCCAGTCCCAGTTCCTCCCCCGTGATGGCGAAGATGAAGTCGGTGTGGGCTTCGGGTAGTTGACCCCATTTTTCCACACTTGCACCCAAACCGGAACCGAACCAGCCGCCCGAAGCGAGGGCGTAGATCCCGTGCACGGCCTGCCAGCAAAGGTCGTTCTTGCCCGGTTCTGTCGCGCCGATGCACTCCAGCCGGTCCATCCGGTGCGGACTTGTCCTGATGAGCAGTGCGACGATCGCAGCCGCGAAGGCCAGTACGCCGACGAACATCCTCGTCGGGGCGCCCGCGAGCCAGAGCAGGCCGAACAGGATGGCGCCGAGGATCACCGCGGTGCCCATGTCCCCGCCCAGCATGATGAGGCCGAGCAGGAGGAAGGCCACGGGGACGAGCGGCACCAGGAGGTGCTTCCACTGGCTCAGCAGGCCCTTGTCGCCCTTGCGGGCCAGCAGGTCGGCGCCCCACAGGATCAGCGCCAGCTTGCCGAACTCGCTGGGCTGGAGCATGAACGGGCCGCCGAGGGAGATCCAGTTCTGGTTGCCGTTGATCGACACCCCTATCCCGGGGACCTGGACCAGGACCATCAGGAACAGCGTGCCGGCGAGCACCGGGTAGGACAGCGCCCGGTGCAGCTTCACCGGCATCCTGGAGGCGGCCAGCAGCAGGACCCCGCCGATGAGGGCGGCCAGGAACTGCTTCTTGAAGAAGTACGCGTCACCCAGGCCCAGCTGGAGCGCCTTGATCATGGAGGCGGAGTACACCATCACCAGGCCGAGCACGGTGATGAGCAGGGAACTGCCGAAGATCAGGTAATAGGCGGTGAGCGGACGGTCCCACGCCTTGCGCAACTGCTGCTGCGTACGCCGGAGGCCGGCCAGCGGACCGCGCCCGGCGGGCCGCGCCGGGCGCTTCACACTCACGCCGGGGCGCTTGCGGCCCTGCGCCTTCACGGCGGACGGCCGCCGCCCCGGCAGCATCTGCTTGGCCGGCATCTGTGATCTTCCCCTCCACTCGTACGAGGCGAGCATCCGGCCGGAGGGAACCTGTCCCGGCGCCCCCGGCCTAGGCCGTGTCCGCGGTGCTCTCGGCGGCCAGTTCGCGCACCGCGTCGGCGAACGCTTCCCCACGCCTGTTGTAGTTCGCGAACATGTCCATCGAGGCGCAGGCCGGTGCCAGCAAGACCGTGTCGCCGGGCTCGGCGAGCGCGGCCGCCTCCCGGACGGCTGCGAGCATCGCCCCAGTGTCGGTCCGGTCGAGGTCGACGACCGGGACCTCGGGGGCGTGTCGCGCCAACGCCTCGGCGATCAGCGCCCGGTCGGCGCCGATCAGGACGGCGCCACGCATCCGCTCGGCCGACTTGCGCACGAGCTCGTCGAAGGTCGCGCCCTTGGCGAGGCCGCCGGCGATCCACACGACCTTGTCGAAGGAGGCGAGGGAGGCCTCCGCCGCGTGGGTGTTGGTGGCCTTGGAGTCGTCGACGTAGACGACGGAGCCGACCTCGCCCACCCGGGCGACCCGGTGGGCGTCGGGACGGAAGTCGCGCAGCCCGTCGCGGACCGCGCGCGGCTCCACGCCGAAGGCGCGGGCCAGGGCCGCGGCGGCGAGCGCGTTGGCGATGTTGTGCGGGGCCGGCGGGTTGACGTCCTTGACCTCGGCGAGCTCCTGGGCGTTCTTGTGCCGGTTCTCCACGAAGGCCCGGTCGACGAGGATGCCGTCGACGACGCCGAGCATGGAGGGGCCGGGGGCGCCGAGGGTGAAGCCGATCGCGCGGCAGCCCTCTTCGACGTCGGCCTCGACGACGAGGTCCTCGGTGGCCTTGTCGGCCACGTTGTAGACGCAGGCCACCGTGTTGCCCTCGTAGATCCGGCCCTTGTCCGCGGCGTACGCCTGCATGGAGCCGTGCCAGTCGAGGTGGTCGGGGGCCAGGTTGAGGACGGCCGCCGAGTGGACGCGCAGCGAGGGCGCCCAGTGCAGCTGGTAGCTGGAGAGTTCGACGGCGAGCACGTCGTACTCCTGCTCGCCGAGCACCACGTCGATGATCGGGGTCCCGATGTTGCCGACGGCGGCGGTGCGCAGGCCGGCGGCCTTCAGGATCGACGCCAGCATCTGCGTGGTGGTGGTCTTGCCGTTGGTCCCGGTGATCGCCAGCCACTCAGCGGGCCCGGCCGGGGCCCGATCGCCGACTGCGGCCCCGTCTGCCCCTTCGCCGGCGCCCTGCGCCGCGGCCCGGCGGGCGGCACGGAGCTCCGCGCCGGCCCCGCGCAGCCCCCAGGCGACCTCGACGTCACCGACGACGTCGACGCCCGCCGCGGCGGCGGCCAGGAAGAGCGGGCTCTGCGGCTGCCAGCCGGGCGAGGTGACGACCAGTTCGGTGCCCTCGGGCAGGGTCTCACCGGCCCGCGCTCCGTCGGGCAGGTGGCCGAGGCGTACCTCGATGCCGGACTCCGCGAGCTCGGCCGCCCTGGCCCGGTGCGCGTCACCGTCGCCGTTGTCGACGACGGTCACGCGCGCGCCCAGCCCGGCCAGTGCCCGGGCGGCGCTGATGCCGCTGATGCCGAGCCCTGCCACGGTGATCCGGCCCGGCAGGCCGAACCGGCCCAGGGCGTCGGGGCCGAGCACGCCGGCCAGGTCGGAGGCGCTCACTTGTCGGCTGCCCATCCCGCGTAGAAGAGACCGAGACCCACGATCACGCACATGCCCTGGATGATCCAGAAGCGGACCACGACGAGGACCTCGGACCAGCCCTTGAGCTCGAAGTGGTGCTGGAGCGGCGCCATCCGGAAGACGCGCTTCCCGGTCAGCTTGAAGGAGCCGACCTGGATGACGACCGACATCGTGATGAGCACGAAGAGGCCGCCGAGGAGCGCCATCAGGAACTCCGTGCGGGAGCAGATGGCGAGGCCGGCGAGCGCGCCGCCGAGGGCCAGAGAACCGGTGTCGCCCATGAAGATCTTGGCGGGCGAGGTGTTCCACCACAGGAAGCCGAAGCAGGCGCCCATGAGGGCGGAGGCGACGACGGCCAGGTCGAGGGGGTCTCGCACCTCGAAGCAGGCGTTGGGGTTGGTGAGGTCGGCCGCCATCGCGCACGACTCCTGGAACTGCCAGACGCCGATGAAGGTGTAGGCGCCGAAGACCATCACGGCGGCGCCGGTGGCCAGTCCGTCCAGGCCGTCGGTCAGGTTCACGCCGTTGGACATGGCCAGGATCATGAACAGCGCCCAGACCACGAAGAGCACCGGGCCGATCGACCAGCCGAAGTCCGTGACGAAGGACAGCTTCATGGAGGCCGGGGTGAGGCCGCGCGAGTCCTTGAACTGCAGTGCGAGCACCGCGAAGGCGATGCCGACGATCAGCTGGCCGGCCATCTTGGCCTTGGCCCGCAGACCCAGCGAACGCCGCTTGACGATCTTGATGTAGTCGTCGAGGTACCCGACGAGGCCCATGCCGGCCATCAGGAAGAGCACGAGCAGACCGGAGAAGCTCGGCTCCTCACCGGTGATGACCTTCGTCAGGGCGTACGCGACGAGCGTGGCCAGGATGAAGGAGATACCGCCCATGGTGGGCGTGCCCTTCTTCCCGGCGTGGCCGCGCGGGCCGTCGTCGCGGATGAACTGGCCGTAGCCCTTGCGGGCGAGCAGCTTGATCAGCAGCGGGGTGCCGATGACGGTCAGGAACATGCCGATGACACCGGCGAACAGGATCTGCCTCATCGACCGGCGACCTCGCCCTCGACAGTGCCCTGGAGCAGGGCCTGCGCCACCCGCTCCAGACCGGCCGACCTGGAAGCCTTCACCAGCACGACGTCACCCGGGCGCAGTTCACTGCGCAACAGGTCGACCGCCGCCTGCGCGTCGGACACGAGCACCGACTCCTCACCCCACGAACCCTCGTTATATGCGCCCAGTTGCAGCCAGGAGGCTTCCCTGCCCCCGACCGCGACGAGCTTGCTCACGTTGAGCCGGACGACAAGTCGTCCGACCGCGTCGTGCTCGGCGAGAGCGTCGTCTCCGAGCTCGGCCATCGGGCCGAGCACCGCCCACGTGCGCCCCCCGTTCGCCCTGCCGCCACCGCCCATCGCGGCGAGCGCGCGCAGTGCGGCCCGCATGGACTCCGGGTTCGCGTTGTAGGCGTCGTTGACGATCGTCACACCGTCCGCCCGCTCGGTGACCTCCATGCGCCACCGTGACAGCGTGCCCGCCTCGGAGAGCGCGGTGGCGATCTCCGGGGCGGACATGCCCAGGACGTGGGCGACGGCGGCCGCGGCGAGCGCGTTCGACACGTGGTGCTCACCGTACAGCCGCAAGGTCACGTCGCTGCACCCGGTCGGTGTGTGCAGTGTGAAGGAAGGCTGCCCCTTGTCCGTCATGCGGACTTCCGTGGCCCGGATTTCGGCGTCGTCGGCCTCGCCGAACAGCACCGTACGGGCCTTCGTGCGCGCGGCCATGGAACGAACCAGCAGGTCATCGGCGTTGAGGACGGCGACGCCGCCCTCCGCCTCGGCCGGCAGCGCCTCGACCAGCTCGCCCTTGGCCTGGGCGATCTGCTCGCGGCCGCCGAACTCTCCGATGTGCGCGGTGCCGACGTTGAGGACCAGACCGATCCGAGGGGGCGTCAGTCCGGTGAGGTAGCGGATGTGGCCGATGCCGCGGGCGCCCATCTCCAGGACGAGGTGCTGGGTGTCCTCGGTGACGCGCAGCGTCGTGATCGGCAGGCCGATCTCGTTGTTGAGGTTCCCGGGGGTCCACACGGTGGGGGCGTGGTGCTGGAGCACCTGCGCGATGAGGTCCTTGGTGGAGGTCTTGCCGGCGGACCCGGTGAGGGCGACGACGTCGGTGCCGAGGCGGGCGACGACGGCCCGGGCAAGCGCTCCGAGGGCGGCCACCACATCGGGGACGACGATGGCGGGGACGCCGACGGGCCGGGTCGCGAGGACGCCGACGGCGCCCGCGGCGATTGCGCGTTCGGCGTAGTCGTGGCCGTCGACCCGCTCGCCGACGAAGGCCGCGAACAGGCTTCCCGGCCGCACCTCGCGGGAGTCGTAGACGACAGGACCGGTGACCTGGACGGACGGATCCGGTATGTCGTGGGGCCGCCCGCCGGTGATGTCGGCGATCTCGGCGAGGGAAAGGGCGATCACTGGTTCACCTCGGCCTGTCGGACCTGGGTCGTTCGGTCGAGCACGCGTTGGTGCTCGATCGCGGCGCGGAGCACCGTGCGGTCGTCGAAGGGCCGGACGACCCCTGCGGTGTCCTGGCCCTGTTCGTGGCCCTTGCCCGCCACGAGCACGGTGTCGCCGGGCTCGGCGCGCGCGACGGCGGCGGCGATGGCCGCCGCCCGGTCGGCGTCGACGAGGACGGTTCCGCGCTCGGCGGGCGGTACGGACACGGCGCCGCCGAGCATCGCGGCGAGGATCGCGAGCGGGTCCTCGGAACGCGGGTTGTCGGAGGTCAGGACGGCCACGTCGGCGAACCGGGCGGCCGCGGCGCCCATCGGGGCGCGCTTGGTGGTGTCACGGTCGCCGCCGCAGCCGAGCACGATGTGCAGCTTGCCGGTGGTGACCTCGCGCAGTGCGCGCAGCACCGACTCGACGGCGTCCGTCTTGTGCGCGTAGTCGACGACGGCGAGGTACGGCTGTCCGGCGTCCACCCGCTCCAGCCGGCCGGGGACCCCGGGGACCGCGGCGACGCCGTCGGCGGCGGTCTGCGGGTCGAGGCCGGCGGCGGCGAGCGTGACGACCGCGGCGACGGTGTTGGCGACGTTGAACGGGCCGGGCAGCGGGGCCTTGGCCCGTACGCGCTGTCCCTCGGGGCCGACCAGCGTGAGCGTGGAGTCCATGTGGCCCGTGACGACGTCCTCGGCGCGCCAGTCGGCGGCCGGGTCGCCCGCGGCGGAGAAGGTGACGACCGGGACCGTCGCCTCCTTGGCCAGGCGGCGGCCGTACTCGTCGTCGAGGTTGATGACGCCCAGGCGGGCCCGGCGGGGGGTGAAGAGCCCCGCCTTCGCCTGGAAGTAGTCCTCCATGTCGGAGTGGAACTCCATGTGCTCGGGGCTCAGGTTGTTGAAGACGGCGACGTCGAAGACGCAGCCGTCGACCCGGCCGAGCACGAGGGCGTGGCTGGAGACCTCCATCGCCACGGCCTCGACGCCGCGTTCGCGCATGACCGCGAAGAGGGCCTGCAGGTCGGTGGCCTCGGGGGTGGTCCGCTCGGACTTGATGCGCTCGTCGCCGATGCGCATCTCGACGGTGCCGACCAGTCCGGTGCTGCGTCCCGCCGCGCGCAGGCCGCCTTCGACGAGGTACGCCGTGGTGGTCTTGCCGGAGGTGCCGGTGATGCCGATCTGGAGTAGGCCCTCGCCGGGGCGGCCGTAGATCGCCGCGGCGAGCTCGCCCATCCGGCCGCGCGGGTCGGCGACGGACAGCACCGGCAGGCCGGTGGCCGCGGCGCGCTCGACGCCGGAGGGGTCGGTCAGCACGGCGGCGGCGCCGAGGCCGGCGGCCTGGGCGGCGAATTCGGCGCCGTGGGTCCGGGCTCCCGGCAGGGCCGCGTACAGGTCTCCGGGGCGGACCGCACGGGAGTCGTGCGTGATCCCGGTGATCTGGGCGGCGCCTGGCGAGGGGACGCCCAGCAGCGCGGCCAGCTCGCCCAGCGGGCTCGGAGTGGCGGACACGGGCCTGGGCGCTCCCGGCGGCGCTGCCGGGGCGTCTTGCCGGGTGGTTCGGGGCTGATCAGCGTGGGGCACGGCGGTGAGCGTACCGGGCCCGGCGGCCGGGTCGCGAAGTGAGGGCCCGGCCCCGGCTGCGGCGTCCGGTCGGTTCCCGGGTTTCGGGGTGATCGTTGTCACTGATGGTGCCTCACGCTTTTCTGGCGGGCAGGCCGCGGCCGTGGGTCACTGGCCGGGCTGCGGACTGGGCTGCGGGGCGGGCTGCTGGACGGCCTGCGGGCCGGGCTCGTAGGTGACCGGGAGCCCGGCGGGGGCGGTGCCGGTGGGGGCGATCTGGAGGGTCTTGAGGGCGAACTCCATGACCTTCTTGTAGATGGGGCCGCAGATCTGGCCGCCGAAGTAGCTGCCCTTGGTGGGGTTCTGGATGGCGCAGTAGACGGTGATGCGCGGCTTGTCCGCCGGGGCGAAGCCGGCGAAGGAGGCGGTGTAGCCCTTGTAGCGGCCGGTGGCCGGATCCACTCGGTTGGAGGTGCCGGTCTTGCCGCCGACCCGGTAGCCGGGGATCTTCGCCTTGGTTCCGGTGCCCTCCTGGTCGTCGACGACGGATTCGAGCATCTCGGCGAGGGTCTTGGCGGTCTCCTGGCTGATCACGCGGTTCTGCTCGGGCGCCGGGGCCGGGGTGAAGCGGCCGTCGGGGCCCTTGGTGCCGCGGACCAGCGTCGGCTCGATGCGGACCCCGCCGTTGGCGATGGTCGAGTACACGGAGGCCGCCTGCATGGCGTTGACGGAGAGTCCCTGGCCGAAAGGGATCGTGTACTGCTGGGAGGTGGACCAGTCCTGGGGCTGGGCGAGGATGCCGCGGGACTCGCCCGGGTAGTCCAGGCCGGTGGGCCGTCCGATGCCGAACTTGGTCAGGTACGAGTGCAGGACCTCGTTGGACTTGGCCTGGGTGGGGCCGAGCTGGCCGGTGGCCAGGATGGTGCCGATGTTGGAGGACTTGGCGAGGACCCCGTTGAGGGTCAGGTACCAGGTCGGGTGGTCGATGTCGTCCTTGAACAGCCGGTCGCCGCGGTGCAGCCGGTTGGGGACCTCGACGCGGGTGTCGGGGGTCGCCTTCTTCTCCTCCAGCACGGCCGCCATCGACATCACCTTGGCCGTGGAGCCGGGCTCGTACACGTCCTGGAGCGCGGCGTTGCCCATGGCGGCGGAGCTGGCCCGGGTCAGGTCGTTGGGGTCGAAGCCGGGGGCGTTGGCCATGGCGAGCACCTCGCCGGTGCGGGTGTCCTGGACGATGACGTAGCCGCGGTCGGCCTCGGACTTCTGCACCTGCTCGGCGATGGCGCTCTGCGCCGCCCACTGGATGTCCCGGTCGATGGTCAGCTCGATGTCGTCGCCGGGGACGGCGGGCTTCTCGCTGGAACCGGCCGTGGGGACCTTGCGGCCGCCGGACTGGGCGTAGGTGATCTCCCCGTCCTTGCCGGCGAGCTTCTTGTCGAGGGAGGACTCCAGCCCGCCCGCACCCTTGCCCTCGGCGTTGACGTATCCCAGTATCCCGGCGGCGAGGTCCCCGCCCGGGTACACGCGCTTGCTGCTGTCCTCCTTGAACACCCCGGCCAGGACGTTGGCTCCGGGGGCGTTGTTCTTCTTGTCGGCGGTCGCCTTCTCGGCGAAGACCCGCTTGAGGTCCTTGATCTGGTTCCAGACCTGCGGGGTCTGGCGCTGGGCGAGGACCACGTACCGGCTGTTCTTGGCCCTGAGCTTGTCCGCGAGCTCCTTGGCGTCCTTGCCGAGGATGGGTGCGAGGAGGGCCGCGGCCTGCTCGGGGGCGTCCGGGGCCTTGCTGTCCTGCGGGGTGAACATCTTCGGGTCGGCGGTGATGTCGTACGCGTCGACGCTGGTGGCCAGGGCCACGCCCTTGCGGTCGGTGATCTCGCCGCGTTCGGCGGCCAGTTTGACGTTGGTGTAGCGGTTCTTGGAGGCCGCGGCGGAGAAGGACGAGGCGTCGACGGCCTGTACCTGGAGCAGCCGGACGACGAACGCGAGCATGACCAGGGTCAGGCCGACGCCGACCAGGCGCAGCCGGGGCCGGGGGCTGCCGAGCCGGATCGTGTGGGGCTTGCGGGGGCCGGCGGGGCGGCGGGTCGCCGGGCGCGAGGCCGGGCGGGCGGTGGCGCGGGTCCGGTCGCCCGGCCGCGACGGCCTGGACGGTCCGGGCACCCGCCGTCGCGGCGGGTCCTGCGGGCTCACCCGGCCACCGTCCGCGGCATGCCGGCGCGGGTGCCGGTACGGGCGCCGGTACCGGTACGGGCGCCGCGGGGCCGGACCGCGGGGCCGGGCCTTCCGGGGCTCCGCCCCGGACCCCGCGCCTCGAACGCCGGCAAGGCTGGTTCAGACGGGATCCGCGTCACGACGTCACCTTCCAGGGGTCTGGCTGGGCTGCGGGCTGCCGGTGGGAGCGGGTTGGGGCGGAACCGGCGCCGGGGGCGCGGCCGGGGCCGGGGACTGGCCCGGTCCGGCCTGCGCGGGCGGCGCCGCGGTCGGGGTCGGGGTCGGCGACGGCGGCGCCTCGGCCACCGAGACGCTGCCGGCGACCTTGCCGTCCGGGCCGATGAAGACGGGGCTGCCGCCCGGGACCAGGCCCAGTTCCCGAGCGCGGCGCTGGAGTGCGTCGGGGGCCGAGTGGGCGTCCACGTCGCGCTGGAGGGCCTGCTCCTCGTCGGTGAGGGTGGTGGTCTCCTTCTTCAGCCGGGTCAGCTGGAAAGAGCCCTCGTTGAGCGCGGAGTTCAGCAGCAGCAGGCTGATCAGCCCGCCGGCGAGCAGGGCCACGACCAGCAGGACGAACGGCATCCGCGCCGCCTGCCCGCCGGGCCGCGGCCGGGCCGGGCCGGCGCCGAGGGCCCGGCCGATGCGGGCCGCCTGCCCGCGGGTCAGCGTGGCGACCTTCCCGGCCTTGGTCACAGTCGCGCCTCCCGGATGCGTTCGACCCCCCGGAGCCTCGCCGGGGCCGCCCGCCGGTTCTCGGCGATCTCCTCCTCGGTCGGCAGCTCCGCCCCGCGCGTGAGCAGTTTGAGCTTCGGCTGGTACTTCTCCGGCACCACCGGCAGCCCGGGCGGGGCGGTGGAGGCGGCGCCCGCCGAGAAGACCTGCTTGACCAGCCGGTCCTCCAGCGAGTGGTACGAGAGCACCGCGATCCGGCCGCCCACCGCGATCCGGTCCACGGCCGCGGGGATGGCCCGCTCCAGTCCGGACAGCTCGCCGTTGACCTCGATCCGCAGCGCCTGGAAGGTGCGCTTGGCAGGGTTGCCGCCGGTCCGCTTGGCGGCCTGGGGCAGGGCGTCGCGGATGAGCTCGACCAGCCGGGCGCTGTTGCTGAAGGGGGCCTTGTCGCGTTCCCGGACGATCGCGGACACGATCCGCTTGGCCTGCTTCTCCTCGCCGTACTGGCGCAGGATCCGCACGAGCTCGCCCGGCGCGTAGGTGTTGAGGACCTCGGCGGCGCTGATGCCTGTCGTCTGGTCCATGCGCATGTCCAGCGGCGCGTCCTGGGCGTACGCGAACCCGCGGTCGGCCTCGTCCAGCTGCATGGAGGAGACGCCCAGGTCGAAGAGGATGCCCTGGACGGCCGGGAGGCCCAGCCCGTCGAGCACCTCGGCGAGGTCCGCGTAGATCGCGTGGACGAGGGTGGCCCGGTCGCCGAAGGGGGCGAGCCGTTCGCCGGAGAGCCGCAGGGCCTCCTTGTCGCGGTCGAGGCCGATCAGGCGGGCCTCGGGGAAGCGGGTCAGCAGGGCCTCGCTGTGGCCGCCGAGGCCGAGGGTGCAGTCGACGACGACGGCCCCCGGCCTCTCCAGCGCCGGGGCCAACAGGTCCAGGCACCGCTGGAGCATCACCGGGACATGTCGGGACTCGCTAGTCAAAGCGCCCTCTCAGATAACGGCGCGGCGTGCGTACGCACCGCCCGCTCCCCCGGCCGGTGAGCGGAAGAGGGCCGGGCCGTACGTACGCGCCGCGCACGCGGAGTCTTCAATCGGTGGCCGGCGGCCGGTCAGGGCCGGGCTCCGGCCGGTTCGCGTCACTTTAGTGCAACGGTCGCCGCGGTCAACGAACCGGCCCGCGCGCCGTACGCACCTCTCGGACCGAAGCCGCAAAAGCCCCCGATCACCCGGACGGCCGACTCCCGCCCGCCCCTGTGGGTTAGCTCACAACAAGCCCCGTTGACGTTCTTTGTCCAATCTCACGCAAGGCCGCCGGCGCCCGTGACCACTAACGTCGTACCCATGACGACTTCCGCATCCCTGCCTGCAGACTCCGCACCCGAGGCATCCGCCGGCGGATCCGTCACCGACCGGCTGGTCGAGGCGAATCAGCGATACGCCGCCAAGTTCACCGACCCCGGCATGGACGCCCGCCCCGTCCTCCACGTGGCCGTCGTGGCCTGTATGGACGCCCGCCTCGACCTGCACAAGGCCCTCGGCCTGGAGCTCGGCGACTGCCACACCATCCGCAACGCGGGCGGCGTGGTCACCGACGACACCATCCGCTCCCTGACCATCAGCCAGCGGGCCCTCGGCACCCGCACCGTGATACTCATCCACCACACCGGCTGCGGTCTGGAGAACCTGACCGAGGACTTCCGGCACGAGCTGGAGGACGAAGTCGGCCAGCGCCCCTCCTGGGCCGTCGAGGCGTTCCGGGACGTCGACCAGGACGTCCGCCAGTCCATGCAGCGGGTCCGCACCAACCCGTTCCTGCCGCACAAGGACGATGTGCGAGGCTTCGTCTTCGACGTGCACACCGGGCTCCTCCGGGAGATCGATCCCAGCTCCTGAGTGACACAAGGCCGTGGCGCCGTCAAGAATGCGGGGATACACCGCCCGGGAACCCCGGGTCCGGTGTCCGTGTTTTCGGGGTGGGCCGGTCATGCGCCAAGGGCGTCGGCCCTGGGAAATGGGCCGAGGAGAACCAGGTGACGACGTATGACGACCGAGCGAGCCTCGCGGATCTGACCAGCACGGCGGAGCGGGTCCGCCGGTCGGTCGAGAGCGTGATCGAGGGCAAGCCCGAGGTCGTCCGCCTCGCGCTGACCGTGCTCCTCGCCGAAGGGCACCTGCTCATCGAGGACGTGCCCGGCGTGGGCAAGACGATGCTCGCGAAGACGCTGGCCAAGTCCATCGACTGCTCGGTGCAGCGCATCCAGTTCACGCCGGACCTGCTGCCCTCCGACATCACGGGCGTCAGCATCTACGACCAGCAGCGCCGCGAGTTCGAGTTCAAGCCGGGCGCGATCTTCGCGCAGATCGTCATCGGCGACGAGATCAACCGCGCCTCGCCGAAGACCCAGTCGGCGCTGCTGGAGTCGATGGAGGAACGCCAGGTCACCATCGACGGCACCACCTACACGCTGCCGAGCCCCTTCATGGTCGTCGCCACCCAGAACCCGGTGGAGATGGAGGGCACCTACCCGCTGCCCGAGGCCCAGCGCGACCGCTTCATGGCCCGCGTCTCCGTCGGCTACCCCAGCCCCGAGGCCGAGCTCCAGATGCTCGACGTGCACGGCGGGGTCAGCCCGCTCGACGACCTCCAGTCCGTCGCGCACGCCCACGACATCGTCAAGCTCATAGAGGCCGTGCGCGAGGTCTACGTCGCCGAGCCCGTCCGGCGCTACGTCGTCGACCTGGTCTCCGCCACCCGCAGCCACCCCGACCTGCGGCTCGGCGCCTCCCCCCGGGCCACCCTGCACCTCCTGCGCGCCGTGAAGGCCTCCGCCGCGCTCGCCGGCCGGGACTACGTGCTGCCCGACGACGTCCAGTCACTGGCCGCGCCGGTCCTCGCGCACCGGCTGCTGCCCACCGCACAGGCCCAGCTCAACCGGCGCACCTCCGAGCAGGTCGTCGGCGAGATCCTCCAGCGCACCCCCGTCCCGGCCGCGCACGCCCGCGGCGAGATGCCGCCCGGCGCCGGCGCCCGGAGCTTCTGATGGGCGCCGGTGCCCCACGCGGCGCCGGCGGCCCGGGAGACAGCGGCGGACTGCGCGCCTCGCTGTCCGGGCTGACCACCCGCGGCCGCTCGTTCGTGGCCGCCGGGATCGCCGCGGCCGCGTGCGCCTACGTCCTCGGCCAAGGCGCACTGCTGCGCGTCGGCCTGCTGCTCGCCCTCCTGCCGCTGATCTGCGTCTACGCCCTGCACCGCACCCGCTACCGGGTCTCCGGCAGCCGCCGGCTGACCCCGGGGCGGGTGCCCGCGGGCGCCGAGGCCCGGGTGCAGCTGCGGATGGACAACGTCTCCCGGCTGCCCACCGGCCTGCTGATGCTCCAGGACCGGGTGCCCTACGTACTGGGCCCGCGCCCGCGGTTCGTCCTGGACCGGGTCGAGCCCGGCGGCCGCCGCGAGGTGTCCTACCGGGTCCGCTCCGACCTGCGCGGCCGCTACCCGCTGGGCCCGCTCCAGCTGCGGCTGACCGACCCGTTCGGGCTGGTCGAGCTGACCCGCTCCTTCAGCACCTACGACACCCTCACCGTCATACCGCGCACCGAGCCCCTCCCGCCGGTCCGGCTGACCGGCGAGTCCAACGGCTACGGCGACGGCAGCCGCCGCTCCCTGGCCCTGGCCGGCGACGACGACGTGATCCCGCGCGGCTACCGGCGCGGCGACGACCTGCGCCGCGTCCACTGGCGCTCCACCGCCCGCTACGGCGAGCTGATGGTCCGCCGCGAGGAACAGCCCCAGCGCAGCAGGGCCACCGTGCTGCTCGACACCCGGCGCCTCGCCTTCGACGGCGCGGGCCCCGACTCCGCCTTCGAATGGGCCGTCTCCGCGGCCGCCTCCAGCCTCGTGCACGTCCTGGAGCAGGGCTTCTCCACACGGCTGCTCACCGACACCGGGGACTCGGTGCCCGGCGAGGGCGGCGGGTTCTCCGCCGGCGGGCAGGAGTCCGCGGAGGCCGCCGGGCTGATGATGGACACCCTCGCCGTGGTCGGGCACTCCGACGGCGCCGGGCTCTCCCGCGCCTACGACGCGGTGCGCGGCGGCGGCTTCGGCGAGGGCGGCGACGGGCTCCTCATCGCGTTCTTCGGCGACCTGGACGACGTACAGGCCGAACTGGCGGCCAGGATGCGCCAGCGCACCTCGGGCGCGGTGGCCTTCGTACTGGACACCCGGGCCTGGGGCGGACAGCCCGCGCCCGGGCACGACGTGGTCCCGCTGGAGGAACGGCTGCGCAGGCTGCGCGACGCGGGCTGGACGGCGCTGGCCGCCAGGCCCGGGGTGGCCTTCGGTGAGCTCTGGCGACAGGCAGGGGCCGGACGCTTCGACACGGGAACGAGCGGAGGCCGGGAGTGAGCGGACGGGTGAAACTGACGGTGTTCGCGGCACTCGCGACGCTGCTCACCGCGTGGTCGCTGAGCCCGCTGGTGGAGTCGCAGGCCTGGCTGCTCCAGGGCGCGCTGCTGCTGGCCGTGCAGAGCGCGGTGGGCGCGGGGGCCCGGCGGGTGCCGCTGGCGCGGTCGCTGACCGTGGCCGCGCAGCTGCTGGTGTCGCTGCTGCTGCTCGCGCTGCTCTTCGCCGGCAAGGTCGAGTCCACCGGCAGCGGGCCGCTGGCCTACTTCGTGACGGACTTCGGCTCGCTGTTCGCGCAGGGCGTCCACGACGTCGGCGAGTTCGCGATACCGGCACCGCTGACGGACGGCATCCAGCTGCTTCTGGTGTCCGGGGTACTGCTGATCGGTCTGCTCGTGGACCTGCTGGCGGTGACGGCGCGCACGGCCGCGGCGGCCGGCCTGCCGCTGCTCGCGCTGTACTCGGTCGCCGCGGGCCTGTCGGGGGGCGGGGACGCCTCCTGGGTCTCCTTCCTCATGGCGGGCTGCGGCTACCTGATGCTGCTGCTCTGCGAGGGCCGCGACCGGCTCGCCCAGTGGGGGCGGGTCTTCGGCGCGGCACCGCGCGGACGCGGGGCGGCCGACTCCGGCATCAGCCCCGGCGGCGGCCGGGCCACGGCCCCGGTGCGGTTCGGCCGGCGGATCGGCGCCATGGCCCTGGGCCTCGCCCTGGTGGTGCCGGCGGCGCTGCCCGCCCTCGACGACGGGCTGCTCGGCGGTGCGAGGGACGGGGAGGGCAGCGGCGGGTCCGGCGGCACGATCTCGGCCGTCAACCCGCTGGTCTCCCTGCAGAGCAACCTGAACGCGCAGGACAACCGGGTGATCCTGAGGTACCGCACGGACAACCCGCAGCAGAGCGAGCAGTACCTGCGCATCCTGGCCCTGGACGAGTTCAACGGCGCCAAGTGGGAGGCGTCGGGGCGGGCCCTGACCGACGTGCCGCAGCAGCTGCCCGTTCCGCCGGGTCTCGGTGACCAGGTCCGCCTCGGCGCGACCGAGGTGACCACGAACATCACGGCGTCGGACGGCTACAGCCAGCGCTACCTCCCCATGCCGTACCCGGCGACGGCGGTGGACATCCGCGGCAAGTGGCGCTTCGAGCCGGTCGGCCGGACCCTGGTCGGCGACCAGCTGGGCAGGGACAAGTACCAGACCGTCCAGGGCGCCGAGTACAACGTGCGCAGCCTGCTGCTGAACCCCACCGCGCAAGCGCTGCAGAAGGCCCCGGCGCCGGACCCGGCGATCCGCGAGGAGTACACGAAGATCCCGGACAACCTGCCGGCGGTGGTCGCCGAGACGGCCCGCCAGGTGACGGAGGGGACGAAGGACGACTACTCCCGCGCGGTGAAGCTGCAGGACTTCTTCGCCGTGAGCGGCGGCTTCCGCTACGACACGCAGACCGCGTCTGGGACGGGGCCGCAGGCCGTCGCCCGGTTCCTCGCCGACAAGGAGGGCTTCTGCATCCACTTCGCGTTCTCGATGGCGGCGATGTCCCGCACGCTGGGCATCCCGGCGCGCGTCGCGGTGGGCTTCACGCCGGGCGAGAAGCAGTCGGACGGGGTCGTGAACGTGTCGATGCGGGACGCCCACGCCTGGCCCGAGCTGTACTTCCAGGGCGTGGGCTGGACGCGGTTCGAGCCGACGCCCCGGTCGGGCCTCAACGTCCCGGACTACTCCCGCGCGCAGGTTCCGGCGGCCCAGCCGTCCGCGCCGGCGCCGCTGCCCTCGCAGGGCGCGGTGCAGCCGGCTCCGGCGCCGTCGGCGTCCGTCGAGTGCCCGCCGGCCCTGAAGCGGCTCGGCGAGTGCGGGCCGACCGCACCGCAGCAGGGCGCGGCCGGCGACGGCGGGCCGTCGCGGACGGCGGTCCTCGGCTGGGCGGCGGTCGTGGCCGCGGTGCTGGGCCTGCCCCTGCTTCCGCTGCTGTGGCGCACCCGGCTGCGGGCGCGCCGCCTGGGGACCGGGGAGGTCCTGGCGGCCTGGCAGGAGCTGGGCGACGCCGCCTGGGACGTGGGCGTGGCCCCGGACGAGGCGCTGTCCCCCCGCCGGGCCGCGAGCCGGATCGCGGACCTGGGCCGCCTGGAGCCGGACGCCGCCGCGGCGGTGCGCCGGGTGGCGGGCGCGGTGGAACGGGCCCTGTACGCGCCGCCGGGCGCAGAGGTCTCGTACGCGGGCCTGGCCGACGACGTACGGGAGGCCCGGGCGGGCCTGCTGGCCGCGGCGGACAGCCTGGCCCGGCTGCGCGCCCTGCTGCTGCCGCGCTCGGCGGCGCGGATCTCCTGGGCGGTCTCGGACCGCTGGTCGGCCCTGGCCTCGACGGCCTCGGCCCGCCTCACGGCCCTCCGTCTGCGCCTCCCCCTCCGAGGCCGCGGCTGACGCTCCGCTCCTCCGGCCCCGCCGGCGTTTGAGGCGCGGGTCCGGGGCGGAGCCCCGGCAACGGCGGCGCACCCGGCGCGCCAGCCGCCGAACCCTCGGACGCGAGAACGCGGCGAGGCCCGATCCCCCCGGGCCCCGCCGCGTCCGCGCTTTTCCCACCGGGTCCCCCGTACCTCCTCCCGGTCCGGAAGGAGGTACCCGGTCCGCTCCGCAGCCCCGTGTCGGCGGTGCGGACCGGGCCTCCTGTCCGTTGCTCCCAGTCTGGCGTCCGCGCAGGTGGGAGCCCATCCGCGTGCGTACTCATTTCCGCGCCTAGGTACGGGTACTCAGCGGCCGCGGCTGGCCCCACCAGTTGTACGGCCCGGCGCGCCCGCGCGGCACCGCCGAGTGGGGGGTGCCGTGCGGTTCAGCGGTTGCCGCTGACCCGGCCCCGCAGCAGCAGCGACAGCGCCGAGTGCACGTCGTCGAGGGACCGCTCCCGCTGGAAGGACTGCCAGTCCAGGGCCGCCACCAGCACCATGCCCACCAGCGCGGCCGCGGTGAGCTGCACGTCGATCTCGGAGCTGAGCTCCCCCCGCTCGACGCCCTCGCGCAGCACCTTCTCCACGACGGCCACGGCCTCCTGGCGGACCACCATCAGGGTGGACTGCCAGGTGCGGTTGGTGCGCCACAGCTCGGCGACGTACAGCTGGGTGAAGGCGGGGTAGCGGTCGATGAAGACGAGGCCCGCCCGGATCATCGCGTCGAGCGCCTCGACCCGGCTGCCGCCGCGCGTCTCGGTCTCCTCGGCCGCCGTCCGCAGCGATGCCGTCAGCAGCCCGACGCCGTGCCGCAGGAGCTCCTCGAAGAGCTCGTTCTTGCTCGCGAAGTTGTAGTAGACGGTGCCCTTCGCCACGCCCGCCCGCTCGGCGATCTCCTCGACCGTGGTCGCGGAGAAGCCCTTCTCGGCGATCAGGGTGACGGCCGCTTCGTAGAGCTTCTGCCGGGTGGCCGCACGACGGCCCCCGCCGGTACCCGTACCGGTGCTGCTGCTGTCCATGGCGCTGATTGTCACAGGTCAACACATCCCTACAGGCTCAGTTCCGGGTGGAGTCGGTCCATGGTCCACACCTGCTTGCCCCGGGCGGCGAGCGCGGTCAGGGCGAGGGCTCCGACCGTGAAGGCCAGCAGGACCAGGCTGCCCTGCCAGACCGGGGTGAGGTCGCCGCCGGTGATGAGGCGGCGCAGGCTCTCCACGACGTAGGACATCGGCAGGTACGGGTGGACGGCGTTGAAGAAGTCCGGACTGGTCTGGACGGGGTAGGTGCCGCCGGCCGAGGTCAGCTGGAGCATCAGGACGGCGAGGACGAGGATCCGCCCGGCCGCGCCGAACTTGGCGTTGAGCCATTGGATGATCGCCGCGAAGCAGCCGGTGACCAGCAGCAGGAAGCCGATGGTGAGGGCCGGGTTGGCCATCTTGAGGCCGAGGTCCGGGGCCCAGCTCAGGACGGACATCAGCAGGGTGACCTGGGCGGCGCCGATCCCCATGACGGGCAGCCAGCCCGCGAGGGCGATCCGCCAGGGCGAGGCGCCGGCGGACAGGGCCCGCTTGTTCAGCGGGGCGATCAGCATGTAGGCGACCATCGCGCCGACCCAGAGGGACAGCGGGATGAAGTACGGCGCGAAGCCGGTGCCGTAGTTGGGCGCCTTGTGCAGGGACTGGTTGGCGAGCTTGATCGGGTCGGCCATGACCTCGGTGCGGGCGTCCCGCTGCTGCTGGTCGTAGTCGGGGATCTTGCCCACGCCCTCGTGCAGGCCACCGGCGAGCTCGCCGGTGCCGTCGACGAGTTTGTACATGCCGCCGTCGAGGCGGTGGGCGCCGTCGCCGAGCTTGCCGACGCCCTCGCTGAGGGCGCCGGAGCCGGTGGCGGCGGAGCCGAGGCCGGTGTGCAGCTGGGACATGCCGGTGGCGACCTTGTGGGCGCCGGTGTTGAGGGCGTTGACCTTGGCGACGGCCGCGTCGAGGTCGCTCGCGAGGTGGGGGGCCTTGTCGGCGAGGTCGCGGGCCTTGTTCTCCAGGTCGGTCAGCTGGGTGCGGAGCTTGGCCACGTCCCCGCCCGCGTTCTTGGCCAGGGTGCTGACGTCACCGCTGAGTACGGCGGCCTCGGCCATGTCGTCCCGGACCTTCTTCAGGTCGGGGCAGGAGGCGAGGTGCGGTTCGGCGCCGGGGGTGACGCAGTGCTTGGTGTAGTAGGCGTCGGCGCCGGTGGAGGCCCGCTTGGCGACGGCCGCGGCGGCCGGGGCCTTCTCCACGAACTTGTCGAGGTGGTTGTTGACCACCTTCGCGCTGTCGGCGACCAGCTCGGCGGTGGCCGCGAGGCTCTTGGGGTCCTTGACGAAGGGACGGGCCTTGTCGGCCGCGCCGTTGACCTTGTCGGCGACGGCCTGGGTGCCGTTCGCGACGTCCCGCGTGCCGGTCTCCAGCTTGGCGGCGGCCGCGTTGAGCTTCTTCAGTCCGCTGTTGAGCTCGCCGCTCTTCTCCCCGGCGGTGTCGAGGCCGTCGGCGAGCTCCTTGGCGCCCTCCTGGGCCTTGCCCGCCCCGTCCTTGAGCTTGTCGGCGCCGTCGGCGGCCTCGGCGGTCTTGTCGTGCAGGTCGGAGAAGCTGACGAAGATCTTGTCGAGGAAGCCGCGGGAGGCGTTGGCGGACGCCGCCGCGCGGACCTCGGAGAAGACGGTGCGCGAGATGGAGCCGACGACGTAGTTGTTGGCGTCGTTGGTGCGGACTTGGAGGGCTCCGGTGGCGGGGTCCTCTCCGGAGCTGGAGGCGATCTTCTCGCTGAAGTCGGCCGGCATGGTCAGGGTCAGGTAGTACGTGCCGTCCTCCAGGCCCTTGGCCGCCTTCTCCGGGCTCACCTCCCGCCAGTCGAAGGTCCTGCTGTCGCGGAGCTTCCTGGTGATCTCGCCGCCCGCGTCCAGGTGCTTGCCGTCGACGGTCGCGCCCCGGTCGGAGTTGACGAGGGCGACGGGCACCTTGTCCAGGCGGCTGTACGGGTCCCAGAAGGACCAGAGGTACAGGGCTCCGTAGAGCAGTGGCAGCAGGAGCAGCGCGACGAGGGCGGCCCGGGGCAGCTTCCCCCGCCCGAACCGCTTCAGCTCAAGCGCGGCCAGCTTCGGCGAGCGCATCGTCCGCCCCCTTCGTGTCGTCGGTGTCGGTGTCGGTGTCGGTGTCGTTCGCGGGGCCGGCGCCCTCGCCGGTGCCGTCCTCGGCGTCGGCGGCCTGCTCGGCGTCCGCTTCCTTCTCCGCGCCCGTCTCCGGGTCCTTCCCGGTGTCCGCTTCGGCGCCCTTGCCGGCCTCGGCGTCGTCCTTCGTCCCCTTGCCCCAGGTGATCTTCGGGGTGCCGGCGGCCGGGCTCGTCGGCTTCGCGTCCGGTTCGCCGTCGTCCGCCTGGGGGCCGGTCCGCAGGACCACGGCGTCGGCGGGGGCTTCGCTGCACACCGCGAGGACGGTGGTCCCCCGGGCGGCGATCGAGCGCAGCAGGGCCCATACCTCGGTGCGTTCGGTGTCCGAGAGCTTGAGGTCGAGGTCGTCGAGGGCGAGCAGCCGCGGGGAGCCGAGCAGGGCGATGGCCACCGACAGCCTTACGGCTTCCAGGCGTTCCAGGTCCCGGACGCTGGTGCGCTCTGCCTTGGGCAGTGTGGCGAGGTCCAGTCCGGCGGCGTCGAGGGCGGCCTCGATCCGGGCGGAGGCGGCGGCGCGGCGCTCGGCCCGGGGCCGCAGCAGGGACCGGATCGGGGCGCCGTAGTGGCGCTGGAGCAGGGCGCCTTCGCGCAGCTGCTCGGCGACGGTGAGGGACTGGTCGAGGTCGTTGACCCCGGGGACCGGGCCGAGGGCGGCGATCCGGCGGACCGCGGCCATCTTCTTCGGCAGTCGGTGACGGCCGATCTCGGCGTGGCCCTCGGTGGGTTTCATCCGCCCGGTGAGGGCAAGGAGCAGGCAGGTCCGGCCGCCGCCGGAGGGGCCTTCGACCGCGATGAGCGAGCCGGGGGCCGCGTCGAGGCCGATCCCCCGGAAGGCCCAGCCGCGCGGTCCCTTGACTCCGAAGTTCTCGGCCTTGACGGCCGCGCCGTGCGGGCTGTCCACGCCATCCCCCTTCTTTTTGAACTGACCAGTCAGTTCAAAAACTACCACCTCATGGCGCACCAGGGGTGCAGGAGGGGGCAGTTGCTGTGCATATGACGGAAAAAACGCAGGTCAGGGCGATTGTCAGTGGGGCCCGTCACGATGGGGGCAACGCACGACGCATCGACAGGAGGTTCGTCATGGCCACACCGTCCCCGTCCCCTGTCCACCCCGTCCTACGGAAGTCGGCGGCCCCACCGGCCGCCCTCGACCTCCTCGCCAAGGCCCGCAGCGGCCTGGCCGAGGCCGCCCGGCTGACCCGGCCCAACGAGCGCTACGCGACGGCCCACCTCTCCGCACTGCGCACCGCCGCGGCCGTGCTCGCGGCGCGCGGACGCCCCGAGCCGGTCACCCCGCGGCGGCGGCCCCGGATCCGCAGCGCCTGGGAGGTGCTGCCGGAGCTGGCGCCGGAGCTCGCCGAGTGGAGCGCGCTCTTCGCCTCCGGCGCCGCCCGCCGGGCCCGCGCCGAGGCGGGGATACCGGACGCGGCGAGCGCCCGGGACGCGGACGACCTGTTGCGCGCCGCCTCGATGTTCCTGCGTCTGGTGGAGCGGATGCTCGCCATACGGGTGCCCGCCCAGACCCCGCCCCAGAGCCCGGCCCAGACCTCGCCGCAGGCGCGGCCGGAGCGTCCGGACGCGGGATGACCTGCCCGGCTGCGGAAGGCAATAGGGTGGGGCACTGACCGCTCACCCTTACCGCGCCGAGGAGCCATCAGCCGTGTCGGACACTTCCCGCCCCCGTGCCTCCCTCCGCACCGCCGTGGTGTGGGAGGTCCTCAAGGAGGCGCTCGACCGCCGGGTGAAGGCGACCGGACGGGACGTGCTGGACGTGCTCGACACCGGCGGCGGCACCGGCAAGTTCGCTGTGCCGGTGGCCCGCCTGGGCCACCGGGTCACCGTGGTCGACCCCAGCCCGAACGCTCTGTTCGGGCTGGAGCGCCGGGTGGCCGAGGCCGGCGTCGCCGACCTGGTCCGCGGCGTCCAGGGCGACGCCCAGGGCCTGTTGGACGTGGTGGAGCGGGACGCGTACGACGTGGTGCTCTGCCACGGCGTCCTGGAGTACGTGGACGACCCGGCCGACGGCGTGGCCAACGCGGTGGCCGCCCTGCGCCCCGGCGGCACGCTCAGCCTGCTGGCCGCCGGCCTCGGCGGGGCCGTGCTCGCCCGTGCGCTGGCCGGGCACTTCACTGAGGCCCGTACCGCCCTCACCGACCCGGCCGGCCGCTGGGGCTCGGGCGACCCGGTACCCCGCCGCTTCACCGCCGAGCAGCTCTCCGAGCTGGTCGGCGGGGCCGGCCTGGCGGTCGGCGCGGTGCACGGCGTGCGGATCTTCGCCGACCTCGTGCCGGGCGTCCTGGTGGACACCGAGCCGGGCGCGGTGGAGGCGCTGCTGCGTCTGGAGGAGGCCGCGGCGGAGCTGCCCGCCTTCCACGCGGTGGCCACGCAACTGCACGTCCTGGGCGAGAAGCAGGTCTGAACTGCGCTCTTGCGCGCACGGAGTCTGCCGCCGACCCTCCGCTTCGCCGGTCCGCCCCGTATGATCGGGAGCAGCGACCGGCATGGCGAACGGGCCATTGGGGAATAACGGCTCCAGTGACCGCTCCCGCGGCGGTACGGTTTTCGCGCAGTGGCTTTACCGGCTGTGTCTCTCTGTGCTTTGTCAATTTGCAACGTACGTAGAGGGCGGGTGTCACGGGGGCGATTCCCCGCCTATCCTGAAGGGGACCCCTGGTCGCTACCCCCGCGACCGACGGATGAGGAGGACTCCCGTGCCGCTCTCGGAGCACGAGCAGCGAATGCTCGAGCAGATGGAGCGAGCGCTGTACGCCGAAGACCCCAAGTTCGCGACAGCGCTTGAGGGAAGCGGCCTGCGTACGTACACCCGGCGACGGGTCTACCAGGCAGCCGCAGGCATTGTGGTGGGTATCGCGCTCCTCATGACCGGTGTGATCATTCCGAACGTGCTCTGGATCAGCGTGGTGGGCTTCCTCGTCATGCTGGGCTGTACGGTCCTGGTGGTCACCGGTTGGCGCAAGGCACCCAAGCCCGGCGAGCAGCCCGTCTCCGGAAGTACCAGCGGTTCGGCCCGCGGCCACAACCGGCAGCGTCGGTCGATGATGAACCGCATCGAGGACCGGTGGCAGCGCCGCCGTGACGAGCAGGGGCAGTAGCCCCCGGACTGCATGAGTGAGGGGATGGCCGCCGCCGCGCGACCGTCCCCTCACTGTTCTGCGCCGCCCTGGGGTCTGCGGGTGTTCCCGTACGGCATGATGATCCGATGAGTGTGCTCCCCCTGGTCTTCACCAGCGGCTGGGCCAGTGGGATCAACGCATACGCCGTGGTCCTCCTGCTCGGCATCTTCGGCCGTACCGGCTTGACCGACGAGGTCCCCACGTCGCTCCAGCGCACGGACGTGCTGATCGTCGCGGCCGTGCTGTTCCTGTGCGAGGCGGTCGCCGACAAGATCCCGTATGTCGACTCGATATGGGACACCGTGCACACCGTGATCCGTCCGGTGACGGGTGCGGTGATCGGCGCCCTGCTGGCCGGGCAGAGCGGCTCGCTCTCCGACATCACCGCCGGAGCGGTCGGCGGCACCACGGCGCTGGCGAGCCACTTCGTGAAGGCCGGTACACGGATGGCGATCAACACCTCGCCCGAGCCGTTCACCAACGTGGCGATGAGCATCGCCGAGGACCTCGGCGTGGCGGGCATCGTCACCTTCGCGATCTTCTACCCCGTCGCCGCCGCGATCATCGCGGGCTCCCTGCTGGTCGTCGGGCTGGCCATACTCTTCTTCCTCTGGAGCCGGATCCGCCGCTTCCTGCGCCGGCGCGCCCAGCGCCGCGAGGAAAAGCGACTGTCCACCGAGGCCCGCGAGGTCGCCGGGGCCCCACCCCGCTGACCGCGGGCGCCCGTACGGGGCCATAGGCTCGCCCGCATGGCACGAATTGCGGTGATCGGCGCCGGCATGGGCGCGATGGCGACGGCGGCCCGGCTGGCAGTGGCGGGGCACCAGGTGACGGTGTACGAGCGGGGCGCGACCTACGGCGGGGCCGTCGGCCGGTACGAGCGCGAGGGCTTCGCCTTCGACCTCGGGCCCGGGCTGCTGCACCTGCCGGCCGTCTACCGCGACCTCTTCGTGAAGACCGGCAAGCGGCCGCTGGAGGACTGCGTCGACATGGCGCAGGCCGACCCGGCCGTACGGCACGTCCTGCCCGGCCACGGCATCGACGTCACCCTCCCCGGCGCCTCGCACGGCGGTGTCGCCGCCGCCCTCGACGCCGCGTTCGGCCAGGGCGCCGGCGAGCGCTGGAACGGCGTGCTGGGCCGCGCCCGGGACGCCTGGGACGCCACCCGCCGTCCGCTGCTGGAGGAGCCCCTGCGCGACGGTGCCCGGCAGACGCTGGGCGGTGACCCGTACCCGGCGCTGCGGCGCAGCGGCCTGCTCCGCCGCCGCAGCCCGACCCTCGCCGAGGTGGCCGGGCGGGAGCTGGGCAACCCCCTGTCGGAGGTGCTGACCGGCGTGGTCCGCGGCTACGGAGTCGACCCCGCCACGGCCCCCGGCTCGGCGGCCGTGCTTGCGTACATGGAGCAGACCTTCGGCAGCTGGTACGTGCGCGGCGGGATGCGGGCACTGGCCACCGCCGTGTACGAGCGCTGCCTGGAGCGGAAGGTCGCCTTCGTCTTCGGGGCGGAGGTGCGCGAGGTGCTGGTCCGAGGCGGCCGGGCAGCCGGTCTGCTGCTGGCCGACGGCACCGAGGCGGCCGCGGACTGCGTCGTCTGCGGGATCGACCCGCGGGGGCTGCCGGCCGGTTCGCTCCCGTGGCCCGCCGAGGCCGTACCGGCCCGCGGCGACGGCGTGCCCGGCCGGATCACTGTGCTGCTCGCGCTGCGCGGGGCCCGCCCGGCGGGGACCGTCCACCGCACCCTCGTGCACTCCGCCGGGGCGCAGGTCACCGTCCTGCGGCCGGACGATCCCGCCACGCGGCCCGACGCGGAGCACGAGGCGGTCACCGTGAGCGCCGTGGACGGCCCGGGGACCTCGGAGCCCGGGGAGTTGCTCGATCTCGCGGAGAAGGCCGTACAGGGCCTGCGGGAGCGGCTGTTGTGGCAGGAGGTGCGCACCCCGGTCGATGTGGAGGCGGCCACCGGTGCGGTGGGCGGCGCGGTGCCCCCGCCCGCCCTCGCGGGTGCGGGCGGCCGGCTGCTGTACCCGGCCAACACCACGGCCGTGCCCGGGCTGTACCTGGCGGGCGGCTGGGCCCATCCCGGCGGCGGGCTCGCGCACGCCGGGATGACCGGGGCCCTGGTGGCCGGGCTGATCGTGGAGGGCGCGGGCTTCCGCGGCTCCCGGTGACCCGGCCGCGGACCCCGGCCGGGGGCCGGCCGGCTCAGTAGCGGTACTGCTCGTACTCCCCCTGCTGGGGGTAGGGGTACTGCTGCGGCGGCTGCCCGCCCTGCTCGTCCGCCGGGTAGTGCTGGCCGCCCCCGTCGGTGGATCTCTGCTGCGGGACCCAGACGCCGCCGGGCGGGGTGTCGGTGGAGTACTGCTGCTGCCCGTAGTCGGCGTACGGGGTGTAGTCGTACGGCTGGGGCGGGACGACGCCTCCGCCGGTACCGATGTACGGGTCCGAGTAGGCGGCGTAGACCTGCTGCTGCTCGCCCGTCGGGTAGCCGCCGGTGTAGTCGTAACCGCCCTGGTTGTGCTGGTCGTAGTACGCCGCGTACTGGTGGGCCTCCTGCTCGGCGGTGGTGAACGGCGAGGCGAAGGCCGCCGTCTGGCCGACCTCCGGGGCGGGCGTCGAGAAGCTCTGTATCCCGTAGGATCCCGTGTCCTCGGGCACCGGCTCAGGGCTGTAGACCTCTTCGGCCGCGGCCCGGAACGGCTGCTCGTCCGGGGCCTCGTCCGCGTCCCCGTACTGCAGGGCGGTGACCTGGAGCGCCGGTTCCGGCGCCGCGGTCCCTCCCCTGCGGCGCCTGGCCTGCCGTACGGGCTCCCCGCCGCGGCGCAGCGCCCAGCCGGCGACGAAGCCCTTGCGGAAGGAGAGCGTCACCAGGGTCTGGCCCACGGCGAACGCGGCGGCGCCGGCACCGATGACCGGCACCGAGGGCAGTATCACCCCGGCGACCACGCCGACGAAGCCGGCGAAGGCGAGCAGGCGCCAGCGGAGCCGGGCCTTGTACTGCATCAGTACCTCGGCAAGCAGCCACAACGCGACGATTCCGAACGCGATGTAGAGGACCGTCATACCCATGCAAGGCCCCTCTCGGTACGGCCGTCACACGGGTACGGCCGGTCAGGCCCGCTGGTGCAGGCCCAGATTCTCGTAGATCTCGAGGGTCGCCGTGGAATTGTTCAGCGTGATGAAGTGCAGTCCTGGTACACCTTCGGACAGCAGCCGCGCGCAGAACTCCGTGGCGAACTCGATGCCAATGGAGCGTACAGCGGCCGCGTCGTCCTTGACGGCGAGCATGCGCTCTTTCACGTCCGCGGGGAAGACCGCGGTGCTGAGCTGGGGCAGTCGGTCGAGCTGCTTGATACCCACAACGGGCATGACCTCGGGGATGATCGGGGTCTCGCAGCCCGACTTCTCGACGCTGTCGCGCAGCCGCAGATAATTCTCGGGATCGAAGAACATCTGGGTGATCGCATAGTCCGCGCCCGCACGGCACTTGTCCACGAAGTGCCGGATGTCCGTATCCCAGTCGGTGGATCGCGGGTGCATCTCGGGGAACGCCGCGACGCCGACGCAGAAGTCCCCGGACTCCTTGAGCAGCCGCACCAGGTCGGCGGCGTAGTGCACGCCCTCGGGGTGGGCCACCCAGTCGGCCATCGGGTCGCCCGGCGGGTCGCCGCGCAGGGCGAGCATGTTGCGGATCCCGGCGTCGGCGAACTGGCCGATGACGTGGCGCAGCTCGGCGATGGAGTGGTCCACGGCGGTGAGGTGCGCGACCGGGGTCAGCGTGGTGTCCGCGGCGATCTCCTGGGTGGCCTTGACGGTGCCGCCGCGGGTGGAGCCGCCGGCTCCGTAGGTCACGGAGACGAAGCTCGGGGATACCGCCTCGACCCGGCGGAGGGCGTTCCAGAGGTTGCGTTCGCCCTTCTCGGTCTTCGGGGCCCAGAACTCGAAGGAGTACGAGCGCCCGGACGCGAGGAGGTCGCGGACCGTGTGTGCACGGTCCGACCAGGTGGAAGCGGTACCAGAGGCCATGTGGGCAGGTTAGACGCGCCCCGGCGCTCCTCGAAGCGGCGTCCGCCTTTTGGACACGTTTTTGGACACCTGTGGCCGTGCCTCTGGCCGGAAGGGGCTTCTACGGGTTAGGGGCGTCCGGGCGGACGGGACCGGACCGTCGGGCCGGGGCTCAGCCGAGCCGGGCCCGGACCCGCTTGGCGAGGTCGGCGGCGGCCGCGCCGGGGTCGGAGGCCTCGGTGAGCGCGCGGACGACCACGACGCGGGTGGCGCCTGCGTCCAGCACCTCGTCCAGGTTCGCGGCGTCGATGCCGCCGATGGCGAACCAGGGCCGGTCCTGCTGCAGGGAGGCCGCGTAGCGGACCAGGTCCAGGCCGGGGGCGTGGCGGCCGGGCTTGGTGGGGGTGGGCCAGCAGGGCCCGGTGCAGAAGTAGTCGACGCCCGGTTCGGCGACGGCGGCGGCGACCTCGGCCTCCGCGTGGCAGGAGCGGCCGATGAGCACCTGGCCGCCGAGGATGGCGCGGGCGGCGGGGACCGGGATGTCGCCCTGTCCGAGGTGCAGGACGTCGGAGCCGATGGCGTGGGCGACGTCGGCGCGGTCGTTCACGGCGAGGAGCCTGCCGTGGCGGCGAGCGGCCTCGGCGAAGACCTGGAGGTGTTCGAGTTCCTCGCCAGCCTCCATGCCCTTGTCGCGGAGCTGGACGATGTCCACGCCCCCGGCGAGGACGGCGTCGAGGAACTCGGGGAGGTCACCCTGGCGCTTGCGGGCGTCCGTGCACAGGTAGAGCCGGGCGTCGGACAGCTGCATGGGTGTACCCCCGTGATGGAGGCGGTGTACGGGCGCGGGGCCCGTACACCGCGGTGGAGCGGCTACTGCGGATCAGGTCAGAGGGCGAGCGCCTGAGCGCGGCGCTTCACCTCCGTGCCGCGATTCTCGCTCAGCGCCTGGGCGGGGGTGCCGGGCAGGGTCGGGTCGGCGGTGAAGAGCCACTCCAGGATCTCCTCGTCGGAGAAGCCGTCGTCGCGCAGGACGGTCAGCAGGCCCACGAGGCCCTTGACCACCTTGTCTCCGTCGATGAAGGGGGCCGGAACCTGCAGGGCCCTGTTCTCGCCCCGGCGCACGGCGACGAGCTGGCCTTCCTTGACCATCTGGCGGACCCGCGTCACCTCGACGCCCAGCATCTCCGCGATGTCGGGGAGGTACAGCCAGTCGGGGACGAGGGAATCGATCTTTGCGTCAATCTCGGTCACAGACCAAGCCTGCCACCTCCCGCCGACAGCCGGTACCCGGGCCGACCGTCCGTGGCCCGCCCGGGCCGTCCGCTACGCGGTGGCCGATTTCAGCGGGGTGCCCGGGTCCGCGACCTTCGCCGGGTCGAGCGGGACGCCCGACTCGATCAGCTTGCGGCCCTGAGCCAGGTCCCGGGGGCGGCCGACCGCGAGGACCGCGACCAGGGCCCCGTCCCGCAGCCAGCACACCGACCAGGTCTCCTGGTCCGGGTCGCCGCGCCGCACCAGGGTGTCGGCCCCGCCGTGGTGGCCGGCGTACTGCACGAAGCGCCCGAACTGCTCGGACCAGAAGTACGGCACCGGGTCGTAGACCGCGGCGGGCTTCCCGGCCAGGATGTTCGCCGCGACCGCTCTCGGGCCCTGGAGGGCGTTGTCCCAGTGGTGCACGAGCAGCCGCGCCCCGTACCGCCCGGACGGGAAGGAGGCGCAGTCGCCGACCGCGTACACCCCCGGCAGGGAGGTCAGCAGGTGCGCGTCGGCGGTGACCGAACCGTCGGCGCCGCGTTCCACGCCGGACCCGGCCAGCCATCCCGTGGCGGGCCGGGCGCCGATCCCCACGACCACCGCGTCGGCGGGCAGGGTGCGCCCGTCGGCCAGGAGGACCCGCCCCTCCCCGACACCGGCCACCTTGGCGCCGGTGATCAGCTCGGCGCCGGCCTGCCCGTACCAGCGCGACATCGGCTCGGCGACCTCGGCGGGCAGGGCGCCCGCCAGCACCCGGTCGGCCGCCTCGACGACGGTCACGGCGCAGCCGGCCTCCCGGGCCGCGGTGGCGAACTCGGCGCCGATCCAGCCCGCGCCGACGACCACGACCCGGGAGGCGGCCGCCAGGACCGGGCGCAGCCGCGCCGCGTCGTCCAGCGTGCGCAGCAGGTGGACGCCGGGGACGCCCTCGGCGCCGGGCAGGGTCAGCGGCTGCGCGCCGGTCGCCAGCACGAGCACCTCGTACGGGACCGGTCCCGCCTCGGTGTCCAGCTCGTGGTCGGCGGCCCGCAGTCCGGTGACTTCCGTCCCGAGGCGGAGCTCGACGCCCAGGCCTTCGAAGTCCACGTCGAAGGCGGAGTCCTCGGCCTTGCCGAGCAGCACCGCCTTGGACAGCGGGGGCCGGTCGTAGGGCTGGTGGGGTTCTGCTCCCAGCAGGGTCACGGGGCCCTTGTAACCCTGCTCGCGCAGGGCGACCGCGGTCTGCACCCCGGCCATTCCGGCGCCGACGATCACGACGCCGCGCTGATTCTTTTCCGTCTGCTCGCTCACGCGGCCACCCTAATCATCTGACGCTCCGTCAGGAATAGGTGCCGCCTTACCCGCCGTGCACGGCCGGGATAGTCTGGCCACCGTACCTATCGCGGGAGTCCGGCGCACCGGGCTGAGAGGGAGGCTGGCCGGCCTCCGACCGTACGAACCTGATCCGGGTCATGCCGGCGAAGGGAGGGGCTGGACGCCCATGCACTCATCTCGAAAGGGATCCGGCCGGGGATCCGACGTCCTCGTCATCGGGGGCGGGATCATCGGCCTGGTCACCGCCTGGCGGGCCGCGGAGCGCGGACTGGGCACCGTACTCGCCGACCCGGCACCCGGCGGCGGCGCCGCCCAGGTCGCGGCCGGAATGCTCGCCCCCGTCACCGAACTGCACTACGGCGAGGAAGCCCTCCTCAGCCTCGGCCTGGCCTCCGCCGAACGCTATCCGCGGTTCGCCGCCGAGCTCGCGGCCGCCTCGGGCGGCATGGACATCGGCTACCGCGCCTGCGGCACCCTCGCCGTCGCCCTCGACGCCGACGACCGCCTCCACCTGCGCGAACTCCACGCCCTCCAGCGCCGCTGCGGTCTGGAGTCCGCATGGCTCACCGGCCGCGAATGCCGCCGCCTGGAGCCCATGCTGGCCCCCGGCGTGCGCGGCGGCCTGCGCGTCGACGGTGACCACCAGGTCGACCCGCGCCGGCTCGCAGCCGCCCTCCTCGCCGCCTGCGAAGGCGCCGGAGTGACCATCCACCGGGCGGGCGCCGAGCAGCTGCTCACCACCGCGGACCGGGCGACGGGCGCCCTCCTCGACGACGGTACGGAGCTGCGCGCCGACCAGGTCGTCCTGGCCGCGGGCTCGCTCAGCGGCAGGCTGGCGGGCGTACCCGCCGAGGTGCTGCCTCCCGTACGCCCGGTCAAGGGACAGGTGCTGCGGCTCGCGGTGCCCGCGGCGTACGCCCCCTTCCTCTCCCGCACCGTACGGGCGGTCGTGCGCGGCAGCCAGGTCTACCTCGTGCCCCGCGAGAACGGCGAACTCGTCATCGGCGCCACCAGCGAGGAACTCGGCTGGGACACCACCGTCACCGCGGGCGGGGTGTACGAACTCCTGCGGGACGCCCACGAACTGGTACCCGGCATCACCGAACTCCCGCTGACCGAGACCCGGGCGGGACTGCGCCCCGGATCACCCGACAACGCCCCGCTGCTGGGCCCGACCGGCCTGCCCGGCCTGCACCTGGCCACCGGTCACTACCGCAACGGGGTGCTGCTGACCCCGCTCACCGGCGAGGCGATGGCCGAGCTGCTGGTCACCGGCGAACTGCCCGAGATCGCGCGCCCCTTCGCCCCCGGCCGCTTCTGCGCCGCACGTCAGGAGTCGTACGCATGACCATCTCCGTCAACGGCGAGCCGCGCGAGGTCGCGGCCGGCACCACCCTCGACACCGTCGTCGCCACGCTGACCGCGGCCCCCTCCGGGGTGGCCGCCGCACTCAACGAGACCGTGGTCCCGCGGGGGCAGTGGCCGGCCACCCACGTGGGCGACGGCGACCGCGTGGAGATCCTCACCGCGGTCCAGGGAGGCTGACCGGCATGGCCGACGACCTCTTCACCCTGGGCGACCGGACCTTCTCCTCCCGCCTGATCATGGGCACGGGCGGCGCGCCGAGCCTGGACGTGCTCGAACGCGCCCTCGTCGCGTCCGGCACCGAACTCACCACCGTGGCCATGCGCCGCCTGGACCCCACCGTGCAGGGCTCGGTCCTCTCCGTCCTCACCAAGCTCGGCATCGCCGTCCTGCCGAACACGGCCGGCTGCTTCACCGCGGGCGAGGCCGTCCTGACGGCCCGGCTCGCACGGGAGGCCCTCGGCACCGACTGGATCAAGCTGGAGGTGGTCGCGGACGAACGGACCCTCCTGCCCGACGGCGTCGAACTGCTGGACGCCGCCGAGATCCTGGTGGACGAGGGCTTCACCGTCCTGCCGTACACCAACGACGACCCGGTGCTCGCGCGCAAGCTGGAGGACGTGGGCTGCGCGGCGATCATGCCGCTCGGCTCCCCCATCGGGTCGGGCATGGGCATCCGTAACCCGCACAACTTCGAGCTGATCACGGAGCGGGCCCAGGTCCCGGTGATCCTGGACGCCGGCGCGGGCACCGCCTCCGACGCCGCCCTGGCGATGGAACTGGGCTGCGCGGCGGTGATGCTGGCCTCGGCGGTGACCCGCGCACAGGAGCCGGTCCTCATGGCGTCCGCCATGCGGGACGCCGTCTCGGCGGGCCGCCTCGCCCACCGGGCGGGCCGCATCCCCCAACGCCGCTTCGCCGAAGCCTCGTCCCCCACGGAGGGCCGAGCAGCCCTGGACCCGGAGCGCCCGGCGTTCTGAGGGACTCGGGGGGCAGCAGGGCGAAAACCGGCGGGCCGGGGCCGGGAGGGCAGGGCGGTGGCTTCGGGGGGCGGGGTCTGTGCTGGCCGGGATCAGGGAAGTCCTGAGGGTTTCCCTGATCCCGCCCGAGTGGATCCCACCCCCCGAAGCCACCCCGCACATTCCCGCCCCCGCCCCCGCGGCTCCCACCCCCGAAGCCCGCACCCCCACACTTCCCGACCCCGCCCAAGGGCATCCCCACCCCCGATCGGCCTGGTCACCGCCCTGCGGGCAGGAGGACGGGGCCTCGCCCCGCCCCCTGCTCACGTCACAGCTGCGCTGCAAGGCGACCCGCCCCCGCCGGGGTACCGGCGTCGGCTCGTAGAATCGGCGGGTGGATACGACCTTGGAAGACCCCCTCGTCGGGCGTGTGCTCGACGGCCGCTACCGCATCGACGCCCGCATCGCGGCCGGCGGCATGGCCACGGTCTACCGGGCCGTCGACACCCGCCTGGACCGGATCCTCGCCCTGAAGGTGATGCATCCGGCGCTCGCCTCCGACGCCGCCTTCGTGGACCGGTTCATCCGCGAGGCGAAGTCCGTGGCGCGGCTCGCGCACCCCAACGTGGTCGCCGTGTTCGACCAGGGCACGGACGGACCGTACGTCTATCTGGCGATGGAGTACGTCTCCGGCTGCACCCTGCGCGACGTGCTGCGCGAGCGTGGCGCGCTCCAGCCTCGGGCGGCCCTCGACATCCTCGAACCGGTCCTCGCCGCGCTCGGCGCCGCCCACCGGGCCGGCTTCGTGCACCGTGACATGAAGCCCGAGAACGTCCTGATCGGCGACGACGGCAGGGTCAAGGTCGCCGACTTCGGACTGGTCCGGTCCGTGGACTCGGTGACCAACACCACCGGCTCGGTCCTCGGCACCGTCTCCTACCTGGCCCCCGAGCAGATCGAGCACGGGATCGCCGACACCCGCGCCGACGTCTACGCCTGCGGTGTCGTCCTCTACGAGATGCTCACCGGCTCCAAGCCCCACCTCGGCGACTCCCCCGCGCAGGTGCTCTACCAGCACCTGCACGAGGACGTCCCGCCACCGTCCGCCGTGGTCCCCGGGCTGGCCGCCGGTCTCGACGCTCTCGTGGCGTCCGCCACCGCCCGCAACCCCGAGCTGCGCCCCTACGACGCCGCCGCCCTGTTCGGCCTCACCCGCGAGGCCCGCGCCGAGCTCACCGACGCCGAGCTGGACGCCGTACCGCCGCAGGCGCACGCCGTCGACCGGTCGTCCGCCGAGGACCGTACCGGCGTGATCCCGCGCCCGGTGGCCGCGCAGCCCGTGAACCCCACCTCCCGGCTGGAGTCGCCGCCGCTGGATCCGCCCGCTCCGTCCGGGCGTCGGCCGGCGCCCCCCGCGCGCCCGCGCCGCGGCGTGCTGCTGGTGGTCGTCGGCGTCCTGCTGGCGCTGGGGATCGGTACGGGCGTCTGGTACATCAACTCCGGCCAGTTCACCCAGGTCCCCAACCTGCTCGGCAAGACCGAGGAGCAGGCCCGCGCCCAGCTGTCCGAGGCCGGGCTCGGAGTGAAGGGCGTCGACCGGAAGTTCAGCGACGCCTTCGAGCGCGGGACGGTGATGAACACCGATCCCCCGGGCGGCCGGCGGATCCGCGGCAACGGCGCGGTGACCATCACGATCTCCCGCGGCCCCGAGGTCGTGTCCGTACCCAACCTGAAGGGCAGGCCCCTGGAGGAGGCCAAGGCCGAGCTGGCCCGGACCGGGCTGGCGCCCGGGATCGTCACGCAGGCCTTCAGCCAGGAGGTCGCCCAGGGCTCGGTGATCAGCACCAACCCGGCGGGCGGCGAGAAGCGGGCGCCCGACACGGCGGTCTCGATCGTCGTCAGCAAGGGCCGGCCGGTGCCGGTGCCGGGCGTGACCGGGCTCCCCTTCGAGCAGGCGAAGGCCACTCTGGAAGGTCTGGGCCTGAAGGTCGTCGCGGCTCCCGATCAGGTCAACGCCCCGTCGGATCCGGGTACGGTCGCCAACCAGTCGATCGGCGCCGGCGCCCAGGCGGCGGCCGGCGACACGGTCACGCTGACGGTGTCCAAGGGCCCGCGCCAGCTGCCGGTCCCGAACGTGATCGGTCAGGACGTGGACTCGGCCCGCAGGACCCTGGAGGCGGCCGGCTTCAAGGTGAAGGTGGACCGGCCGCTGATCTCCTTCAGCAGGACCGTGGACGCGCAGTCGGTGCTGGCGGGGCAGACCGCCGCCGAGGGCATCACGATCACCATCCGGACCAAGGGGCTGTAGGCGCACGTGGTACGCAATCCGGTGGGCGGACACGTCCCCGTCGCGGGCGGTCTCGCCTCGGTCGGGCTGACGTACGCCCGGGACATGGGCGCGGAGGCCGTCCAGGTCTTCGTCGCCAACCCGCGCGGCTGGGCCACCCCGGTCGGCAATCCGGTGCAGGACGAGCGGTTCCGCGAGGGGTGCGCGCAGGAGGGGATTCCCGCGTACGTGCACGCGCCGTACCTGATCAACTTCGGCTCGCACACCGAGGCCACGGTGGAGAAGTCGGTGGAGTCCCTGCGCCACTCACTGCGGCGGGCCCGGCAGATCGGCGCGCTCGGGGTGGTCGTCCACACCGGCTCGGCGACCGGCGGCCGCCCGCGGGAGGCGGCGTACGCGCAGGTCAGGGAGCACATGCTGCCGCTGCTGGACGAGCTGACGCATGACGACGACCCCTTCCTGCTGCTGGAGTCGACGGCCGGGCAGGGGTCCTCGCTGTGCTCGCGCACCTGGGACTTCGGCCCGTACTTCGACGCGCTGGACCACCATCCGAAGCTGGGGATCTGCCTGGACACCTGCCACATCTTCGCGGCCGGTCACGACCTGGCGGAGCCGGGCGGGACGAAGGTGATGCTGGACCTGCTGGTGGACACCGTGGGCGAGGACCGGCTGAAGCTGGTCCACGCGAACGACTCCAAGGAGGGTGTGGGCGCCCACAAGGACCGGCACGCGAACGTCGGCCAGGGCCATATCGGCCGGGACGCCTTCGCCGAGCTGTTCTCGCACCCGGCGACGGAGGGCGTACCGCTGATCATCGAGACGCCCGGCGGCAAGGAAGGGCATGCGGCGGACGTGGCGCTGCTGAAGGAGCTGCGCGGCCCGCAGTGATCCACCGACCTTCCGGGAATACCCCATCGCGCTCTGGCCGGGAGCCATGGACGCGCACCTGTCGGACCCGGTCCTCTGGCAGGACCTAGAGCTCCGGGCCGTCCCCCGGCTCCTCCTGGTACGAGTAGCGCTGCTCGCGCCAGGGGTCGCCGATGTTGTGGTAGCCGCGCTCCTCCCAGAAGCCTCGACGGTCGGCGGTCATGTACTCGATGCCGCGGACCCACTTGGGGCCCTTCCACGCGTAGAGGTGCGGGACCACCAGCCGGACCGGGAAACCGTGCTCGGCGGTGAGCAGTTCGCCGCCCTCGTGGGTGGCGAACACGGTCCGGTCGGAGGCGAAGTCGGCCAGTCGCAGGTTGGAGCTGAAGCCGTACTCGGCCCACACCATCACATGCGTGACCTGCGGCGCGGGCGGGGCCAGGGCCAGTACGTCGCGAGCGAGCACACCGCCCCATTCGGCGCCCTGCATGCTGAACTTCGTGACGCAGTGCAGGTCCGCCACGACGGTGGCGAACGGCAGGGCCGTGAACTGCTCGTGGTTCCAGCAGTGCTTGTCGCCGTCGGCGGTCGCACCGAAGACGCGGAACTCCCATCGGTCCGGCTTGAACTTGGGCACGGGACCGTAGTGGGTGACGGGCCAGCCCTTCTGCAGCCGCTGCCCCGGTGGAAGCTCCAGCTGCTCTGCTCCCGGAGATTCCCGGCTTTCCGGCTGACCCATGACTCCATGGTGACAGACTGGGCAGGGTGGTCATGACCAGGTCCGGGCCGATTCGGGCAAGTCACGGTAACTCCCACTAAGGAGGCACTTACTGGACGGCCCTCAGCGGCGGTGCAAGGATGCGCGCAACTGCCCCGTCACATAGCTGACATTGCCTGGAAGGAGCCTCTGCGATGCAGGGCGACCCCGAGGTCCTTGAGTTTCTGAACGAGCAGCTGACCGGCGAGCTGACGGCCGTCAACCAGTACTGGCTGCACTACCGCATCCAGGACAACAAGGGCTGGACCAAGCTCGCCAAGTACACGCGTGAAGAGTCCATCGACGAGATGAAGCACGCGGACAAGATCACCGAGCGCATCCTGATGCTCGACGGTCTGCCGAACTACCAGCGGCTCTTCCACGTGCGCGTCGGGCAGACGATCACCGAGATGTTCCAGGCGGACCGCCAGGTCGAGGTGGAGGCCATCGACCGGCTCAAGCGCGGCATCGAGGTCATGCGCGGCAAGGGCGACATCACGTCGGCCCGTCTTTTCGAGGAGATCCTGGAGGACGAGGAGCACCACATCGACTACCTCGACACCCAGCTGGAGCTCGTCGAGTCCCTGGGCGAGGCGCTCTACATCGCGCAGCTCATCGAGCAGCCGAGCTGACCTTCCGGCGGGCGGCTCCTGGCCGCCAGGCCCGCTCCAGTCCGCCGAGTCGGCTTCGGACCGGTTTCGAACCGGGCTCGGACCGGGCTCGGACCGGCTTCTAGGCCGCTTCCGCCAGCGCGGGCGAGCGTACCGTTTCGGTGTCGGCGGCGAGCACGGACACCGCGTCGCTCTTCTCCAGCAGCTCCCTGCGCGGGCAGGCCCCGCGGCCGAGGATGCCCTGGATGGTGCGTACGCAGGAGCCGCAGTCGGTGCCGGCCTTGGTGGCCGAGGCGATCTGGCGGGGCGTGCAGGCCCCGGCGGCCGCGTGTTCCTTGACCTGCTTGTCGGTGATCCCGAAGCAAGAGCAGACGTACACGCGGTTCACCTCCTGGCGCTGTGTGGTGCGGCGAGCCATCCCCTATTCGGTGAGGCTTACCTAACCGTACCCAAAGTTAGGGTGACCTGAAAGCCCCGGGTACGACTGTGGGGCGCGGATCACATCGATCCGCGCCCCACAGTCGTAGGAACGCACCTACTGATCTCGACGACTAGTCGCGGTACAGCTCCGCGACCAGGAACGCCAGGTCCAGCGACTGGCTGCGGTTGAGCCGCGGGTCGCAGGCCGTCTCGTAGCGCTGGTGCAGGTCGTCGACGAAGATCTCGTCGCCGCCGCCCACGCACTCGGTGACGTCGTCACCGGTGAGCTCGACGTGGATGCCGCCCGGGTGGGTACCGAGGCCCTTGTGGACCTCGAAGAAGCCCTTGACCTCGTCGAGCACGTCGTCGAAACGGCGCGTCTTGTGGCCCGAGGCCGCCTCGAAGGTGTTGCCGTGCATCGGGTCGCTGACCCAGCCGACGATCGCGCCGGAAGCGGTGACCTTCTCGACCAGCTCGGGGAGCCTGTCGCGGACCTTGTCGGCGCCCATGCGGACGACGAAGGTCAGCCGGCCCGGCTCGCGCTCGGGGTCCAGGCGGTCGATGTACGTCAGCGCCTCGTCCACCGTGGTGGTGGGGCCGAGCTTGATGCCGATCGGGTTGGCGATCTGCGAGCAGAACTCGATGTGCGCGTGGTCCAGCTGGCGGGTGCGCTCACCGATCCACACCATGTGGCCGGAGGTGTCGTACAGCTTGCCGGTGCGCGAGTCGGTACGCGTCAGCGCGCCCTCGTAGTCGAGCAGCAGCGCCTCGTGGGAGGCGTAGAACTCGACGGCCTTGAACTCGGCCGGGTCGGTGCCACAGGCCTTCATGAAGCTCAGCGCGTTGTCGATCTCCCGCGCGAGCTGCTCGTACCGCTGACCGGACGGGGAGGACTTCACGAAGTCCTGGTTCCAGGCGTGCACCTGGCGCAGGTCGGCGTAGCCACCGGTGGTGAAGGCGCGCACCAGGTTGAGCGTGGAGGCGGAGGCGTTGTACATCCGCTTCAGCCGCTCGGGGTCCGGGACGCGGGCCTCTTCGGTGAAGGCGAAGCCGTTGACGGAGTCGCCACGGTAGGTCGGCAGGGTGACGCCGTCGCGGGTCTCGGTGTCCTTGGAGCGCGGCTTGGAGTACTGGCCCGCGATGCGGCCGACCTTGACGACCGGCACGGAGGCCGCGTACGTCAGCACGGCACTCATCTGGAGCAGCGTCTTCAGCTTGGCTCGGATGTGGTCGGCGGAGACGCCGTCGAAGGCCTCGGCGCAGTCGCCGCCCTGGAGCAGGAACGCCTCGCCCTTGGCGACGGCTCCCAGACGGGCGCGCAGCTGGTCGCACTCACCCGCGAAAACGAGCGGAGGATACGACTCGAGGTCCGCGACGACAGCGCGCAGAGCCTCGGCATCGGGGTACGAAGGCTGCTGCGCCGCGGGAAGGTCTCGCCAGGTCGCCTTGGCGGCGGGGGCTTGGGTTTCAGCGTTCACGGTCACCTCGTACACATTACGGCGTTACGGGGGGCATCCAGGCCCCCGCCCACAACGTGAGACGGATTTCTCGAAGGCGGTGGACGCCCCAGCGGACGGGATCCATGGTTCAGCGCGCGGCCGGGGGCGGATCCGGCGCCGGGGCCCCGGTCTGGGCTATGGTTCACCGCATGTACGCGCACACGAACCAGAACTGGTGGTGGCCCGCTCCCGGCGGCCCACTTCCCGCGCGTACCTGAAGACACGCACGACGCGAAGGCCGCCCCGAGGGGCGGCCTTCGGCGTTCGGCGACCTCGGTGCCGACAGCGAGAGCCGCTCCTCCCCTCCAGAAGGACGCTCCGCCCATGGCACCCAGCCACCAGGACTGCCCGGACCACCAGGACCGCCGGGACCGCCAGGACCAACGGCACCCGCTGAGCCGGCTGCTCGACGACTCCTGCCCGCCGTTCGCCCTGCTGCGCCGGCGCACCCCCGGCCGCGACCACGACACCGTCGAGATGCTCCTCGGCCCGGTCCACGAGGCCGGGCGCCTGGCCGACCTGCCCGTCGGCCCGCTCCCCACCCTCGCGCTGGTGCCCTTCCGGCAGATCCGCGAGCGCGGTTTCGACGTACGCGACGACGGCACGCCGCTGAGCGCGCTCGTCGCCGATGAGGTGTACGAGCTCCCCCTCGCGGAGGCGCTGGCCGCGCTGCCGGCGCACGCGGTGCGGGTCGAGGACGGCGGCTTCGACGTCAGCGACGAGGCGTACGCGGAGACGGTGGAGCGGGTGATCCGCGACGAGATCGGCCGGGGCGAGGGCGCGAACTTCGTCATCCGGCGCACCTTCGGGGGCCGGATCGACGGATTCGGCCGGGCGGACGCGCTCGCCCTGTTCCGGCGGCTGCTGGAGGGCGAGCGGGGCGCGTACTGGACGTACGTCGTCCACACCGGCGAGCGCACGCTGGTCGGGGCCAGCCCCGAGGTCCACGTGCGGATGTCCGCAGGCACGGTCGTGATGAACCCGATCAGCGGGACGTACCGCCATCCCGCAGCGGGACCGACCGCCGAGTCGCTCCTGGCCTTCCTCGGCGACCGCAAGGAGACCGAGGAGCTGTCGATGGTGGTCGACGAGGAGCTGAAGATGATGTGCACGGTCGGGGACCGGGGCGGGGTGGTCGTCGGACCGCGGCTCAAGGAGATGGCCCACCTCACGCACACCGAGTACGAGCTGCGCGGACGCTCCTCGCTGGACGTGCGGGAGGTGCTGCGGGAGACGATGTTCGCGGCGACGGTGACGGGCTCGCCGGTGCAGAACGCCTGCCGGGTGATCGAACGGTACGAGGCGGGCGGGCGCGGCTACTACGCGGGCGCGCTGGCCCTGCTGGGCCTGGACGCGGCCGGGGCGCAGACGCTCGACTCCCCCATCCTGATCCGGACCGCGGACATCGCGGCGGACGGGTCCCTGCGGGTGCCGGTGGGCGCCACGCTGGTCCGGCACTCCGATCCGGCGGGCGAGGTCGCGGAGACGCACGCGAAGGCGGCGGGGGTGCTGGCGGCGCTCGGCGTACGCCCGGCGGCGCCGCGGCCGGCCGTCGAGGGGGCGCGCCTGGCCGAGGACCCGCGGGTGCGGGCGGCCCTCGCGGCCCGGCGGGCCGACCTGGCGCCGTTCTAGCTGCGGATGCAGGAGCGGCCGGCCGCTCCGACGGGCCATGCCCTGGTGGTGGACGGGGAGGACACCTTCACGGCGATGCTGGCGCACGTGCTGCGGGTGGCCGGGCTGGAGGTGACCGTACGGCGCTTCGACGAGCCGGGGCTGCGGGAGGCGGCCCTGGCCTGGGAGGGCCCGATCGTGCTGGGCCCCGGTCCGGGCAACCCGGCGCACGGCGCCGACCCGAAGATGCGGCTGCTGCGCGGGCTGGCGGCGGAGTTGCTGGCCGGGCACCAGCACGGCCTGCTCGGGGTCTGCCTCGGGCACGAGCTGCTTGCCGCCGAGCTGGGCCTTCCCCTGGTCCGCAAGGCGGAGCCGGCGCAGGGCGCGCAGACCCGGATCGGGCTGTTCGGGGCCGAGGAGGTGGTCGGCTTCTACAACACCTACACCGCGCGCTGCGACGACCGCTTGGCCGCCGGATTGGCCGCCCGCGGGGTGGAGGTGGCCCGGGACCGGTCGACGGGGGAGGTCCACGCCCTACGCTCCCCCGCCGGGGGCTTCGCCGGGGTCCAGTTCCACCCGGAGTCGGTCCTCACCCTGCGCGGCGCGGACCTGCTGCGCGAGCTGGTGACGGGGGTGCGGGCCGCTGCGGTGTAACTGCCGCCCGACGGCCCGCCCGGCGGGAACAAGGGGTCACGCGCCGGCCCGGTCCGCCGTCCGGCGGCGGCGGTGGGCCAGGGCGGCGCGGCAAGCCTTGGCGCCGAGCACCACGCCGCTCAGGGCCAGGCCGGCCCCGAAGAGGTAGATGCTGTCGAGAGCGCCGCCCACGGCGGTCACCAGCCCGGCGCACTGGTCCGCGACGTCCCACCTGCGGGCGGGCCGGGCGGCCGGCTCCGTCCGGCGCAGCCGCCGGAGCTCCCGTACCAGGCCGGCCGCGGCCAGCAGGGTCAGGCCGGCGAAGATCCAACGGATGATCTCGGGGAAGTCCACACGAGGAATGTAGGCCCCGCCCGCCGGCGCCAGGCGTCGGCCGGGTGAACGCGATCCGAAATCCGGGGGCCGGGGGGTGTCCTGCCGGTGGGGCCGGATCAGGGAGCGGGGTGTTTCCAGGTCGACTGCCGTACGTCGGGCCATGGGCCGTCCGTCACGATACGGCCCACGGTGTGCCGACGCCCGGCGGCTCAGCCGAAGAAGACGCCGGCCTCCGCGTAGAGGGCGGGGTCGACCGTCTTCAGCTTCGCCGTCGCGTCCGCGATCGGCACCCGGACGATGTCCGTGCCCTTCAGTGCGACCATCTTCCCGAAGTCCCCTTCGTGGACGGCGTCGATCGCGTGCAGGCCGAAGCGGGTGGCCAGCCAGCGGTCGAAGGCGCTGGGGGTGCCGCCGCGCTGGATGTGCCCGAGCACCGTCGTGCGGGCTTCCTTGCCGGTGCGCTCCTCGATCTCCTTGGCCAGCCACTCGCCCACGCCCGAGAGCCGGACGTGCCCGAAGGAGTCCCTGGTGCCGTCCTTGAGCACCATGTCCCCGTCCTTGGGCATCGCGCCTTCGGCGACCACGACGATCGGCGCGTAGCTCGCCCTGAACCGGGAGGTCACCCAGGCGCACACCTGGTCCACGTCGAAGCGCTGTTCCGGGACGAGGATGACGTTGGCGCCGCCGGCGAGCCCGGAGTGCAGGGCGATCCAGCCGGCGTGCCGGCCCATGACCTCGACGACGAGGACCCGCATGTGCGATTCGGCCGTGGTGTGCAGACGGTCGATGGCCTCGGTCGCGATGCCGACTGCGGTGTCGAAGCCGAAGGTGTAGTCGGTGGCGGACAGGTCGTTGTCGATGGTCTTCGGCACGCCGACGCAGGGGATGCCGTACTCCTGGTGGAGGCGGGCGGCGACGCCGAGGGTGTCCTCGCCGCCGATCGCGACGAGGGCGTCCACCTCGTACTTGGCCAGGTTGTCCTTAATGTCGCGCACGCCGTTCTCCGTCTTGAACGGGTTGGTGCGCGAGGAGCCCAGGACGGTGCCGCCACGGGGCAGGATGCCGCGGACGGCGGGGATGTCGAGGGGAACCGTGCGCCCCTCGACCGCGCCCCGCCAGCCGTCCTTGAACCCGACGAACTCGCAGCCGTACTCCTGGCGGCCCTTGCGGACGACAGCCCTGATCACCGCGTTGAGTCCGGGGCAGTCGCCGCCACCGGTCAGCACTCCGACCTTCATTGCATCTCCGTTCGCCATGACGGTCACGCTAGTGGTGACGCAGGTCACATCGAGGGCTTGGGATGCGGCAATTCAGGGGGAATCGCGGGGCGTTGCGTACGCCCGTTCACTCGTACGAGGACGTAAGTACGATCGACGCCCGGGCGGGACGCCCCCTCAGGCGTCGTCGAGGCCGGCCTCTATGGCGTACCGGACGAGCTCCACCCGGTTGTGCAACTGCAGCTTGCCCAGGGTGTTCTGGACGTGGTTCTGCACGGTGCGGTGCGAGATGACCAGCCGCTCCGCGATCTGCTTGTACGACAGCCCCTTGGCCACCAGGCGCAGCACCTCGGTCTCGCGGTCGGTCAGCTGAGGCGCCTTCGGCTCGTCGGAGGCGGTCGGCACCGGGTCGGTGGCCAGCCGCCGGTACTCGCCGAGCACCAGCCCGGCCAGGCCCGGGGTGAAGACCGGGTCCCCGACGGCGGTGCGGCGGACGGCGTCGATCAGCTCCTCGGCGCCCGCTGACTTCAACAGGTAGCCGGTCGCACCGGACTTCACCGCCTCCAGGACGTCGGCGTGCTCACCGCTGGCCGACAGGACCAGGACCCGCAGCGCAGGGTTGGCGCCGACCAGCTCCTTGCAGACCTGCACGCCCGGCATGCCGGGCAGGTTGAGGTCGAGGACCAGGACGTCGGGGGTGACGGCGCGGGCCCGGCGTACCGCCTCGGGGCCGTCGCCGGCGGTGGCCACCACGTCGAGGCCGGCGGCGGCCAGGTCGCGGGCCACCGCGTCGCGCCACATGGGGTGGTCGTCGACGACCATCACCCTCGTCTCGCGCTGCTCCTGCGGCTGCTGCGGGTTGTTCACGTCGGTGTGCTCGCTCACTTCTTGTCCGTCCTGCCCCTGGGTACCTTCAGTTCCACTTCGGTGCCCTGCCCGGGGACGGACACCAGATCGGCGCTGCCGCCGAGGTCGCGCAGCCGGCCCCGGATGGACAGCGCCACGCCCATCCGGCCCTCGCCCTCGGCCTGGTCGAGGCGGCCCGCCGGGATGCCGGGGCCGTCGTCGCGGACGGTCACGATCACCTCGTCGCCCCAGTCCTCGACCAGGATCCAGGCCCTGGCGCCTTCCCCGGCGTGCTTGCGCACGTTGTCGAGGGCTGCGCCGACGGCGGCCGCCAGCTCCTTCGCGGCGGGGACGGGCAGCGGTACCGGGGTGCCCGGCTCGGCGAAGCTCACCCGGGACCCGGCGTGCGGGGCGAGGAGCGAGCGCAGGTCCAGCTCCCCGCCGTCCGCGCCGGGCTCGTCGTCCTCGTACGTGTCCACCAGCGCGCCCCGTGACTCGTCGCGGGAGACCCGGGAGGGCTGCACCAGGCCGCTGGAAACCAGCGTGCGCAGCGCCACCTCCTGCTCCCCGGCCATCCTGCCGAGTTCCTCGGCCTCGCCGCCCAGTTCGGCGCCGCGGCGCTGGACCATGGCGAGGACCTGGAGGACGCCGTCGTGGATGTCGCGGGCGAGGCGCTCGCGTTCGCGGGTGGCGGCCTCGATCTCCAGGGCGCGGGCGAGGGTGTTCTCGCTGGCCCGGGCGACTTCGACGACGTAGCCGATGGCGACGGAGGCGACCCAGACGAGCAGGACGTTGTGCAGGGTGTCCCGGGTGGGCTGGCCGCCGTGGATCACGATGTTGGCCATGGCGACGAAGGTGCAGGCGAAGCAGGCCCAGCGCCAGCCGCCCTTGATGGCGAAGCCGAGGACGGCGCCGGCCGTCCAGATGGTGGGGAGGGTGGGGCCGCCGGCGGTGATCCGCTCCTGGGTGTCGACGATCGGCGTGAGCAGGACGCCGGCTATGGCCACGGTCAGGTCGGCGACGAGGAAGCCCTTGGTGCAGCTGGCGGCGTTGGAGACCCTGCGGAAGGTGGCCAGGGTCCACACGGCGAGGACGGCGAGGTAGCCGCCCGCGGGCCAGGGGTGCGGGAACTGCTGGTACGCGGAGGCGAACAGCAGTACCGCGTAGACCATGGTCAGCAGCCGGTACGCGGTCAGGGCGCGCCAGAGCGGCTGCTCGACCGACATGCGTACGACGCGTTCGCGTTTCGCCATCTCCCCCACCCCCCTGACGGGCGGTACCGCCCGCCGCTACTCGCTCTTGTCGCCCTTGGCAGCCTTGGCCGCCTTCTCGGCGTCCTTGGCGGCCTTCTCGGCGTCGGCGATCTGACGCTTGGCCGCCGTCGCGTAGATGTCGACGTACTCCTGGCCGGAGAGCTTCATGATCTCGTACATGACCTCGTCGGTCACCGAGCGGAGGATGAAGCGGTCGTTGTCCATGCCGTGGTAGCGGCTGAAGTCCAGCGGCTTGCCGATCCGGATGCCCGGGCGCATCAGCTTGGGGATGACCTTGCCGGGCGGCTGGATCTTCTCCGTGTTGATCATCGCGACGGGGATCACGGGCGCTCCGGTGGCCAGCGCCACCCGCGCCAGGCCGCCCGGCTTGCCGCGGTAGAGGCGGCCGTCGGGTGAACGCGTGCCCTCGGGGTAGATACCGAACAGCTCACCGCGTTCGATGACCTCGATGCCGCTCCTGATGGCGGCCTCGCCGGCCCCGCGGGCGCCGGAGCGGTCCACCGGGAGCTGGCCGACGCCCTTGAAGAACGCGGCGGTCAGCCTGCCCTTGACGCCCGGGGAGGTGAAGTACTCCGCCTTCGCGATGAAGGTGACCTTGCGGTCCAGCACGGCCGGGAGGAAGAGGGAGTCGGAGAAGGACAGGTGGTTGCTCGCGAGGATCGCCGGCCCCTCGGCGGGAACGTTCTCGATGCCCTCCACCCACGGCCTGAAGGCGAGCTTCAGAGAACCGCCGAGGGAGAACTTCATTGCGCCGTAGATCAACTCGAAAGCCTTCCTGTGTCTGTCGAACAGACCTTATCCCGTGCCCCCGCCGGCAGGGGCCCGACGGCCCTGGTCGGTGCCACCCCCGTCGCGTACGGTGAAGTCACACAGAGCAACGCACCCGCCCGACGTACGTCATGATCAAGGAGACCCCTGGTGCCCGTCCTCCCTGGAGCCGAGCCGTTCCGCCACGAGGGCGGAGAGGTCGGCGTCCTCCTCTGCCACGGCTTCACCGGTTCCCCGCAGTCCCTGCGCCCCTGGGCCGAGTACCTCGCGGAGCGGGGCCTGACGGTGTCGCTGCCGCTGCTGCCCGGGCACGGGACGCGCTGGCAGGACATGCAGCTCACGGGCTGGCAGGACTGGTACGCCGAGGTGGACCGCGCCCTGCGGGAGCTGCTGGACCGGTGCGAGCAGGTGTTCGTCTTCGGGCTGTCGATGGGCGGCGCTCTGACCCTGCGGCTGGCGGCCAAGCACGGGGACGCCATCAGCGGCATCGTCCTGGTCAACCCGGCGAACAAGGTGCACGACCCGCTGGCCTTCGCCCTTCCGGTGGCGCAGCACTTCGTCCGGTCGACGCCGGGTATCGCCAGTGACATCGCGAAGCCCGGTTCGGTGGAGGTGGGCTACGACCGGGTCCCGACGCGTGCCGCGCACTCCCTGCGGCAGTTCCTGCGGCTGGTGGACGCCGAGCTGCCGCAGGTGACGCAGCCGCTGCTGCTCCTGCACAGCCCGCAGGACCACGTCGTGCCGCCCGCCGACTCGGCGCGCGTGCTGGCCCGGGTCTCGTCGACGGACGTCACGGAGACCCTGCTGGAACAGAGCTACCACGTCGCGACGTTGGACCATGATGCGGAGCGGATCTTCGCGGACAGTTTTGCGTTCGTCGGCCGACTGGCGGAGAGCGTGGGCAGGGAGGGGGCGGAGGCCGGTGGCTGAGCACGAGGAGCAGTCGGGCGGTATCCCGCCGCTGGACGAGGAAGCGGCGTGGGCCGCGATCGTGGCCGGATACGGGCAGGAGCCGCCGGACCCGCCGGGGTCCCGGCCGTTCCGGCCGATCCAGAACGTCCTGCTGCCGGAGGAGGACGTCAAGCCGCTGCCCCCGGAGCCCGGCCCGGACGCCGAGCCCGAGCCGCCGGCCGCGCCGGCGCCCGCGCTGGGCAGCTCGGTGGTCTTCGCCCCGGGCGTGGGCATGGCGGGCCCCCGGGACCACTCGCTGGCGGAGCCTGACGACGACCCGGCTGCGGCGGAAGAGGGCCATTTCGTCCAGCCCGAGCCGGAGCTCCCGCCGGCGGACACCACGGCGAAGTTCGCGTGGCTCGCGGTGGTCGGCGGCCCGGTGCTCCTGCTGCTGGCGGTGCTGCTGCAGTGGGACATGACCTGGTGGCTGACGACGCTGGGCATCGGCGGCTTCCTGGGCGGCTTCGCGACGCTGGTCGCCCGCATGCAGCACGGCGACGACGAGGACGACGACCCGGGCCGCGGCGCGGTGGTCTGACGGAACACCGGCGGGGCCGCATTCGGCCCCGCCGGCTACTCCAGCCCCGCCGGCGTTCGAGGCGCGGGGGCCGGGGGCAGCGCCCCCGCAACGGCGCCGCACCCGACCCCCGGAGCTACGACCGCCGAGCTACGGCGCAGCCGGCAGGCGAAGCGCCGCCAGCACCGGCAGATGATCCGTAGCGGACCGCAGGTCACCGTCAAAGACCCCCGCCAGCCCCGCGGGGACCCCGCAGGCCAGCACTTCCACCCCCGCCGTGGCGAAGACCGCGTCGATCCGCCGGTCCGGCGCCGCCGCCGGGAAGGTCCGCTCCCCGCCCCAGGGGGCGACGGCCCAGCAGTCCTGCAGGGCCGTCGCCAGCCGCGCGAAGGCAGGACCGCCGGGGCCCTCGTTCACGTCGCCCGCGGCGATCCCGTACGGGGTGTCCAGGGCGGCGACCCGGTCCAGGAGGAGGTCCGCCTGGGCGAGCCGCTGCGCCCGGTCCAGCGACAGGTGCGCCGAGACCACGCCGACGCGTACGCCGCCGACGCGCACGACCGCGGTGGCCAGGCCCCGCCGGTGCAGCCCGGGCGTGTGCGGGAGGAGTACGTCCTCGGTCCGCTCCACGAAGACCCGCAGCGAGCACAGCAGCAGTGGCCCGGTGGCCGTCGCGCCGCCGCCCAGGACCACCAGGTCGCATTTCCTGGCCAGCCGCGCCGCGTGTTTGCGCCACCGGAAGAACCGTGGCGCCTCCTGTACGAAGACCAGGTCCGGCTCGCAGGCCCGGATGACCCGGACCAGCGCCTCCTCGTCGTCGCGCAGCGAGCGGATGTTGTAGCCGAGGACGCGGATCACGGCAGAACCGTCAGCCTCCGTACGGGACTTCGGCATCGGGGGCGGCGACTGGTCCATGTCCATGCACCGCAAGATACGCAGCCGCCCGCCGCTCCCCCAAGGGGCGCGACGGGCGGTCCGGGTGGAGGGGTCAGCCCTGGCGGGCCAGGTCGGCCGCGCCGACGAGTCCGGCCTTGCCTCCGAGCTGGGCGGCGAGCACCTGGGCGTGCGGGCGCCAGGCGCCGCCCACCAGCCAGCGCTTGAAGGACTTGCGGATCGGGTCGAGGACGAGGTCGCCCTCGTCGGAGACGCCTCCGCCGACGATGAACGCCGACGGGTCGAAGAGGGAGGCCAGGTCGGCGAGGCCGGCGCCGGCCCAGCGGGCCAGCTCGCGGAAGGCGTCGACGGCCACCAGGTCGCCCTGTCGGGCGGCCTCGCTGATGTGCTTGCCCTCGATGCCCTCGGGGGTGCCGTCGCCGAGGGCGAGGAGGATCGCCGCGTTCTCGGGGGTGGCGTTGGCACGCTGCTTGGCGTAGCGGACGAGGGCGCGCCCGGAGGCGTACTGCTCCCAGCAGCCCTGGCTGCCGCAGCCGCACAGCAGGCCGTCCGGGACGACCCGGATGTGGCCGAACTCGGCGGCGACGCCGAAGCGTCCGCGGCGCAGCTTGTTGCCGATGATGATGCCGCCGCCCAGGCCGGTGCCGAGGGTGATGCAGATGACGTCCTCGTGGCCCTGGCCGGCGCCGAAGCGGTATTCGCCCCAGGCCGCGCAGTTCGCGTCGTTCTCGACGACGACGGGCAGGCCGATGCGCTGCTCGACCTTGTCCTTGAGCGGCTCGTGGCGCCAGTTGATGTTCGGCGCGAAGAGTACGGTCGCGCGCTTGTCGTCCACGTATCCGGCGGCGCCGATGCCGACGGCCTCGATGGTGTGGTTGCTGCTGACCTCGGAGACGGCGGCGCAGATGGCCTCCGTCACTCCGTCCGCGGTCGGCGGCGTGGGCACCTTGTACGTTTCGAGGATCGTGCCCTCTTCGTCGACCACGCCGGCCGCGATCTTCGTGCCGCCGATGTCGACGCCGATGGTGAGTCCCATTAGTCCCTCGGTTTCCGGTCAAACCCCGCCACGGCCAACGGTACCCGAGGGCGCCGGGGGTTCAGTCGAGATCGATCCGCTCGGCCGGGCCGTCGTCGGGGCCGTCCCGGCGCGGGTCGCGGTCGTCGGAGGCCTGACGGGGTGCCCGGGACTCGCCCCGGGTCCAGCGGCCCTCGTGGCCCTCGACGGCGGAGCGGTAGGCGGCGAGCAGCTCCGAGCCGGCTGCCGCGAGGTGGTCGAAGACCTCGGGGTTGCGTTCGACGACGGGCTTCGCGGCGGTTTTCGCCTGGTCGACGATCTGGCGGACGGCGCCCTGGGCCGCGGCGCCGAACAGCGGGTTGTTCAGGCCGGAGACCTTGTCGGCGACGGCCTCGAAGAGCTTGAACAGCTCCTCGGCCGCGGTCCCGGGGGCTCCGGGGCCTGCCTGGCCCTGTCCGCGCAGGCGCTCCTTCTCGGCGGCGAGGTCCTCGGCACAGGCCTTGGCCCAGGCGTCGTCGTCGGTGGGGCGGTCGGTGGCCTCGCTCATGGCGGACTCTCCTGCGGCGGCTGCTGGGCGTGTGTGCTGTCTACCTTCGACGGTACCCGAACGGGGGTACCGCGTTCAGCGCGTACGGGGCCACAGGCCGGGGTCCGGGGTGAAGCGGATGCGGAGCTCGCCTTCGGTGAGGGCGGCGCCGGAGACGGTGCAGCGGCGCAGCGCCGAGGGCAGGGGAACGATCCTGCGGTGGGGGCCGGCGGTGAGCAGCAGCTCGTCGCCGCGGCGGACGAGGTCGAGGTCGCGTTTGTGCGCGCCGGGCAGCGGGACCACCCAGACGAGGACCCCGTCGTCGGCGAGCCGGTCCTCGACGGTCCAGGCGCGGCGGGGAGCTGGCCGGTCCGGGACGAGTGTGCCGGGGGCGGCGAGCCGGTCGAGGTCGTCCTGGCCCTGGGGGGCGGGGCCGAGGTGGGCGAGGGTCACCACGGGGCTCTCGCCGGCCCACTCGGCGGCGTGTTTCTCCTGCTGGGCGGCGAGCCCGGCGAGCCAGGGGCCGGCGGAGCCGTGCGGGACCATCCGGTTGGCGACGACGTCGCGGACGGGCAGCTGCTGGAGGGCGAGGCCGAGCCGTCCGAGCCGGAGCGCGTCCGCGGCGGCGGGTCCGGGCTCGGCGACGAGCCGTACGTCGGTGGTGTCGGCCTCGATGGCGGCCTGGACTGCGGCGAGCTCCTCGTCCCAGCGGGCGGCGGCCTCGTAGAGCCACTGGGCGGGCATGGGTACGCCGGCCAGCTGGGCCAGTACGGGGCGCAGGGCGCGGGCGGCCTGCTTCTCGGCGGGGAACAGCCGGGCGAGGTAGCGGCGCAGCTGGGCGGGGAGGGCGAGGGTGGCGACGGCCTGGTGGAGCGGGGGCAGGTCGACGACGACGAGGTCGGCGGCGGGCGCGGAGGCGGCCCGCCGCAGGGCGCGGAGCAGGGCGAACTGTTCGGCTCCGGGCAGCTCGGTGAGTTCCTCGGCGGCGAGGGGGCGGGCGCCGGCCATGGAGAGCAGGGCGGATCCGCGTTCCTGGAGGGCGACGAGTTCGTCGCGGAACTCCTGGCCGGAGTCGACCCGGGCGACGCTCAGGCCGGGCGGGAGGGGGTCGCCGAGCAGTGCGGCGAGCGGGTCGCCCGGGTCGCCGGTGAGCAGCAGCACCTGTCGGCCCCGGCGGGCTGCGGCGAGGGCGGTGGCGGCCGCCACGGTGGTCCGGCCGGCCCCGCCAGGGCCGGTGACGAGCAGGGTGTGCATGTGCGGGTGCTCCGGATCGGTGGGTGCGCGGCCGTGCGGGGCGTGGCGGGATCCCGGGGGGTGCCGCACCCGGCCGGGCGCGGCACTCCCCGGGGTCAGACGGACTCGACGCGCTTCTTCAGGCCCGCCAGTGCGCGGTCGATGATGACCTTCTCGGCCTTGCGCTTGATCATGCCGAGCATGGGGATCTTGACGTCGACGGTCAGCTGGTAGGTGACCTCGGTGTGCTTGCCGCCGTCCACCGGGGTGAGCCGGTAGGAGCCGTCGAGCTGGCGCAGCATCTGGGACTTGTACAGGGTCCAGCTGACCTCGTCGGTGCCCTTCCAGGTGTAGGCGAGGGTGTGGTCGTCCTTGATCGCGCCCGCGTCGAGCAGCAGCCGGACCTTCTCGGCCCGCCCGTCGGCGTCGGTGGCGAGGACCTCGGCCTCCTTCACCTCGCCGGTCCACTCGGGGTAGCGGGCGAAGTCGGCGATCACGGCCATCACGGCGCCGGGCGCGGCGTTGATCGTGATGCTTGAGCTGGTGTGTTCCGCCATCGCGGTCGCTCCTCCGGAGATTGTTCGAGGATGTGTACGGCCTCCGGCCGCCGCGTGAAGGCTACCGCGCGTGCGGACGCCGCCACTCCAGAGGCTCCCCGGGCCCGGGGCGGGCCGGGCGGGAGCGGCTGGTTCTCACCACTCCATGGCCCAGGGGCGGCCGGTCGATGCGAAGTGGCCGACGTTCACGCACTCGGTGGCGCCGATGCGCATCCGCCGGGCGAGGGGCTGGTGGACGTGGCCGAAGAGGGCGTAGCGGGGCCGGGTCCGGCGGATGGCGGCGAGCAGGGCCTCGCTGCCGCGTTCGAAGCGGCGGGCGACGGTGTCGTAGCAGAGCTCGGGCACTTCCGGCGGGATGTGCGAGCACAGCACGTCGACCTCGCCGAGGGCCTCGACCTTGGCGGCGTACTCCTCCACGTCCACTTCGTAGGGGGTGCGCATGGGCGAGGGCAGGCCGCCGCCGACGAAGCCGAAGACGCGGCCCGCGATCTCGGCGCGCTGTCCGTCGAGGACGGTGAGGCCGTGGCGGTCGGCGTACTCGGGCCACAGCGCCGGGATGTCGACGTTGCCGTAGGTGGCGTAGGTGGGGCGGGGGAAGGCGGCGAACATCTCCGCGTACTGGCGGCGTACCGCGTCCTCGATCACCCGCTCTCGGTCGAGTCCGGCCCACAGCCGCCGGCCGAGGGCGTGGGCCTCGTCGAAGCGGCGCTGGGTGCGCAGCTCGACGACGAGGTCGGCGTTCTCGACGCCGAACAGGTCGGGGAAGATCCCGCGCGAGTGGTCGGCGTAGTCGAGGAAGAGGACGAGGTCGCCGAGGCAGATCAGGGCGTCGGCGCCGTCGCCGGCGCGTGCGAGGGCCTCGGTGTTGCCGTGCACGTCGCTGACGACGTGGACCCGTGTGCGGCTCGATCCGCTCGTGCCGTTCTTCCCGCCCCGCCTGCTGCCAGCCATGCGGACAACCCTAGGGGGGCTGGTGATGACCTGGTAGTGGGATCGTGAAAGCCGGGCCTACCTGCGGTTACTTCCGAGTCCCTGAGGGGGTGGACTACTGTCGGCGCGTCGGGGCCGGACCGTGTGAGTGCAGAATGTGACGCACGGAACATCTGGCCGGTTCCCTCTATCGGGAACCCACTACCGGTGGGTAACGTCCGGTCGGTCCACATGGTGGCGATGGCGCCCAGAGGAGCAGCAGTCTTGCGCGAGTTCAGCCTTCCGGCCCTGTACGAGGTCCCGTCGGACGGGAACCTGACGGATCTCATCCGCCGCAACGCCGCCCAGCACCCAGACACCGCCGTCATGAGCCGCAAGGCCGACGGCCGGTGGCAGGACGTGACGGCGACCGAATTCCTGGCCGAGGTCCGTGCCACGGCCAAGGGCCTGATCGCCGCGGGCGTGCGCCCCGGCGACCGGGTCGCCCTGATCTCCCGCACCCGCTACGAGTGGGTGCTGATCGACTTCGCGATCTGGAGCGCGGGCGGCGTCACCGTCCCTGTGTACGAGACCAGCTCCCCCGAGCAGATCCAGTGGATCCTCGGCGACTCCGGCGCCGTCGCCGCCGTCGTGGAGAGCGCCGGGCACTCCAAGGCCGTGGCCTCGCTGCGCGACCGCCTGCCGGAGCTGCGCGACGTCTGGGAGATCGAGCAGGGCGCGCTGGACACGCTGAAGGCCGCGGGCGCGGCCGTCACCGACGCCGAGGTCGACGAGCGCAGCAGCCTGGCGAACGCCGACGACCCGGCCACCATCGTCTACACCTCGGGCACCACCGGCCGTCCCAAGGGCTGTGTGCTGAGCCACCGCAACTTCTTCGCCGAGTGCGGCAACGCGGTGGAGCGTCTGAGCCCGCTGTTCCGGACCGGCGAGTGCTCGGTGCTGCTGTTCCTGCCGGCCGCGCACGTCTTCGGGCGCCTGGTGGAGGTGGCGGCCGTACTGGCGCCGATCCGCCTGGGCTGCGTACCGGACATCAAGAACCTCACCGACGAGCTGCAGTCCTTCCGCCCCACGCTGATCCTCGGCGTCCCCCGGGTGTTCGAGAAGGTCTACAACTCGGCGCGCGCCAAGGCGCAGGCCGAGGGCAAGGGCAAGATCTTCGACGCGGCGGCGGACACGGCCATCGCCTACAGCCGTGCGCTGGACACCCCGCGCGGCCCGTCCTTCGGCCTCAAGCTCAAGCACAAGGTCTTCTCGAAGCTGGTCTACAGCAAGCTGCACGCGGTCCTCGGCGGCCGCGGCGAGTACGCGATCTCCGGCGGCGCGCCGCTGGGCGAGCGGCTCGGCCACTTCTTCCGCGGCATCGGCTTCACGGTCCTGGAGGGCTACGGCCTGACCGAGTCCTGTGCGGCGACCACCTTCAACCCGTGGGACAAGCAGAAGATCGGTACGGTCGGCCAGCCCATGCCGGGCTCCGTGGTGCGCATCGCGGACGACGGCGAGGTGCTGCTGCACGGCGAGCAGATCTTCACGGGCTACTGGAAGAACGAGGCGGCGACCGCCGAGGCGCTGACCGACGGCTGGTTCCACACCGGCGACGTCGGCACCCTCGACGAGGACGGCTACCTCACGATCACCGGCCGCAAGAAGGAACTCATCGTCACGGCGGGCGGCAAGAACGTGGCCCCCGCGGTGATCGAGGACCGGATCCGGGCGCACGCGCTGGTCGCCGAGTGCATGGTGGTCGGCGACGCGAGGCCGTTCGTGGCCGCGCTGGTGACCATCGACGAGGAGTTCCTGGGCCGCTGGGCCGCGGAGAACGGCAAGCCGGCCGGGGTCACGGCGGCGGAGCTGCGCGAGGACGCCGACCTCATCGCCGCCGTCCAGAAGGCGATCGACGACGGCAACGCGGCGGTCTCCAAGGCGGAATCGGTGCGGAAGTTCCGCATCCTGCCCTCCCAGTTCACGGAGGAGTCCGGGCACATCACGCCGTCGCTGAAGCTCAAGCGCAACGTGGTGGCGAAGGACTACGCGGACGAGATCGAGGCGCTCTACCGCGGCTGACCACCGCGGTGAGACCGCTGCGGCGGCCTTGAGGTCCTGCCGGCGAAGTCCCGCCTGGCGCGCGGCGCCCCTCCGCCGCACCTCGCCGCGTTGCCGGGGCGCCCCCGTACGTCCCGTACGCGGGCGCCCCTCCGCCTTGCGCTGCACGACGCCGGACACCGCAGGCCTCACCGGCGCTCCTTCGACGACAGGGCTACCGCGCGGACCCTCGGCGAGGATGCGTGCAGTGTTCCGCTCGGCGAGGGCGGTGACAGTGACGAACGGGTTCACGCCGAACGACCCCTGGACCAGGGAGCCGTCCACCACACGTAGGCCCGCAGGCGCGGGGGCCCGGGGGCGGCGCCGTCGCAACGGCGCCGCGCCCACCGGGCTACAGCAGCTCGCGCAGGCGGTCCGCCAGCAGGTCCCAGCGCCACTTCTCCTCGACCCAGGCGCGCCCGCGCTCGCCCATGCGGGCCCGCAGGTCGGGGTCCCGCAGCAGGGCCACGATCCGGTCCGCCGCCTCCTCGGGCACACCGCCCCGCACGACCCAGCCCGTCTCACCGTCCAGCACCGCGTCCGGCGCTCCGCCGGAGTCGCCCGCGACCACCGGCAGGCCCGTCGCCGAGGCCTCCAGGTAGACGATGCCGAGCCCCTCCACGTCGAGGCCGCCCCGCCGGGTCCGGCAGGGCATGGCGAAGACATCGCCCGCACCGTAGTGCGCGGGGAGTTCGGACCACGGGACCGCGCCCGTGAACACCACCGAGCGGGCCACTCCCGTGGACGCCGCCAGCGCGCGCAGGTCCTCCTCGTACGGGCCGCCGCCGACGATCAGCAGCACGGCGTCCGGCACCGCGGCCAGGATCCGCGGCATGGCCTCGATCAGCGTGTCCTGGCCCTTGCGCGGGACCAGCCGCGACACGCACACCACCACGGGCCGGTCCGTCAGGCCGAGCCGCGCCCGGATCCCGTCGCCGCCCGACCCCGGGTGGAAGGTCTTCTCGTCGACGCCCGGCGGGAGTTGGACCATCCGCGCCGCCGCCCGGTCCGTGACCGCCGAGGCGATCCGGGAGCGGGTGTACTCCCCCAGGTACGTCAGGGTGTCCGTGCCCTCGCCTATCCGCCGCAGCAGCTGCCGCGCGGCCGGCAGCTGGGCCCAGCCCGCCTCGTGCCCGTGCGAGGTCGCCACGATCCGCCGGGCGCCCGCCCGCCGCAGCGCCGGGCCCATCAGCCCGAGCGGGGCGGCGGCGCCGAACCACACCGACTCGCAGCCGTGTTCGCGCAGCAGGCCGACGGCCCGCCGGGTCACGCGCGGGGTCGGCAGCAGCATCGTCGTACGGTCGCGGACCACCTGGAAGGGCTGTTCCTCGTCGAAGGCCGCGGTGGCCTCGCGGCCCTCCGCGCTGTGCTTCCACGTGGAGGCGTAGACGACGACCCGGTCGGGATCGAGCCGCAGCGCCATGTTGTGGAGGAAGGCCTGGATGCCGCCCGGTCGCGGCGGGAAGTCGTTGGTCACGATCAGGGTCTTGTGCATCGCCTGCCGACAGTACCCGCTCAGCGCAGCTCCTCGCGAAGGGACTCCCGCCAGGCCTGCGTGAGCCCGGCCCGGTCCACGCCGAGGGTCTCGCGCAGCGCTGTCTCCAGGGGCTCGCGGCCCGCCCGTGCGTACAGGTCCACCAGCGCCTCCTCGCCCCACTTCGCCGCGATCAGCCGGCAGGCCAGCCACGCGCCCTCGTACGCCCGCGCCGCCGCCTCGGGGTCGCCGCCGAAGGCGAAGTCCTCCGTCCCGGGCAGCTTCCCCGGCAGCGCGCCGCGCCGCACCGCCCGGGCGAGCGCCGGGGCGGCCTGCGCGGGGCTCGTGGAGGCGCCCCGGTACGCCGCCCAGTCCGCGAAGCCCTCGGAGAGCCACAGCGGGGTGGTGGCGGTCGTCGCCGCGCGCGTGGCCACGTGCGTGACCTCGTGGGTCAGGATGATCCGCCGGCCTTCCGCGCCGAGGTCGGCGTACCCCTCCGGGTTGACCACGACGCGGTCCGCGGGGGCCTGGTCCTCGCCCACCCGGCCGGTGGTGACGGCACCGAGGCCCCGGTAGGTGTCCGCGGGCCGGCCCAGCAGCCGCGCCATCGCGTCGAGGGAGCCGGGGACCAGGACGACCACGCGTCCCGCCCAGGGCCCGGGCCAGGCGGCGCCCGCGGAGGGCACCGCCCGGTCGGCCTCGGCGGCGATCTCCCGCAGCGTCTCCGCGCTCTGCCCGGCCCCGCCGAGGACCAGGGAGTGCGTACCGGCGGCCACCGAGACCGGGCCCTGGTCCCACAGCTGCGGCAGGGCGCCCGGTGCGGGCCGGTCGGCGCTCACCCGCCAGGTCCCGCCCTCCCGGACCGCCTCCATCTCGCGGACCGACTCCTCGGGGGCGGTGTCGTGGCCGGCCAGCCGATAGCGCAGCCGGGCCCGTACGAGGGCCCGCTCGCCGTCGCGCCGGACCGAGGCGACTTCGTACGCCCGGTCGGCGAACGGGATCCCGGCGAGCGCCTCGGGCATCGCCCGCGACCAGTCGGCGACGGCCCGGCGGACGTCCCGCTCGGCGGTGTCGGCGCTGTCGGCCGGCCGCGGACCGCATCCGGCGAGCAGCGCGCACAGCAGGACCGGCACGAGCGGCCGGAGGCGCGGCGGACGGCGGAGGCGGGGCATCCGCCGATCGTACGCAGGGCGCCGGAGGCGGCGCGGGCGCCCGGGGTCAGGGGCGGGCGCCGGAGGTCAGGGGCGGGTGACCGCCGAGACCGGCATCATCCCGACCGGGTCGTAACGCACCCGGGCCCCGGGGTAGGGGGCGTGGACGACCTGGCCGTTGCCGACGTACATGCCGACGTGGCTGGCGTCGGAGCGGTACGTCACCAGGTCGCCCGGGCGGGCCTGCGACAGCGGCACCTGGCGTCCGGCGTGCCGCTGGGCCTGCGAGGTGCGCGGCAGCGAGACGCCCGCCTGCCGGTAGGACCAGACCATCAGCCCGGAGCAGTCGAAGCCGGAGGGGCCCGTGGAGCCCCACACGTACGGGCGGCCGACGGCGGCCCGGGCGGCCATCACGGCGGCCGCGGCGCGGCCGGAGGAGGGGCCCCCGGCCCCCGTGGGGCCGAGGTCCGGCAGTGCTTCGTGGCGCCCGCCCGAGCGCGAGGAGCGCTCGAAGTCGGCCCGCTCCTCGGACGGCATGGAGTTGAGGAGCCGCTGGGCCGCGGCGAGCTTCGCCGTGACGGAGCGCTTGTGGCGGGCGACGTCGGAGCGCAGGGCGTCGAGTTCGGCGAGTTTGCGGGAGGCCTCCGAGCGCACCTGGCCGAGCCGGCGCTGTTCCTGGCGCAGGTCGCGGAGCTGCCGGGCCTGACGCTCGGTCAGCCGGTCCAGGGCGGCGGCCTGCTCCAGGTAGGCGTCGGGGTCCTCGGCGAGCATCAGCCCGACGGCGGGGTCGATGCCGCCGCTGCGGTACTGGGCCCCGGCGAAGGTGCCGAGGACGCCGCGCATGGTGTTGATGCGCTCCTGGCCGCGGGCGACCGCGTCCTGGGCCCGGTTGACCTCGGTGCGGAGCTTGGCGGCCTTCTCCCCGGCCTCGTTGAAGTGCTCGGTGGCCTGCTCGGCCTCCTCGAAGAGCCGGTCGACCTGGGCGCTGACACCGGATCTCAAGCCGCCGCCGGGTTCGTGCGGGTGGCCGGGGGCCGCGCTCGCGGGTGCGCCCGCCATGGCGACCACGGCGGTGGCCGCGGCGGCGGTGAGGACGGTGATCTTCGTGCTCCGGTCGAGGCCGCCGAGCCCGGGCCGACGATGGGACGCCACGTGGAACCGCTCCCTTCCGCTGAGCGGGGCCCGGGTCCGCCCCCCGTGGGCGGCCGTGTGCCGGGTTCCGCGCTGGCAGACAGTAGCCGCGCGACCACGTACCGACCAACGGCCGCCGGAGGGCACACGCACCGACGCCCCGCCGGAGACGCAGGTCACCGGCGGGGCGTGTGGTCAGATCGGGGCCGTGGAATTCGCCCGGATGGGCGGTGCGCGGCGCGTCAGCCGATGCGGACGCCGAACTGGAACGGCATGTTGTCCATCGACTCGTACTTGACGCCGCCGCGCGGGTTCGAGGCGTGCAGCGTCATGTTGTTGCCGGCGTAGAGGCCGACGTGGTGCAGGTCCCCGTAGAAGAAGACCAGGTCACCGGGCTGCAGCTGGCTGCGGCTGATGCGCGTGCCGTCGTTGGCCTGGGTGTAGGTCACGCGGCTGATGCTGACGTTGGCCTGCTTGTAGGCCCACTGGGTCAGCCCGGAGCAGTCGAAGGAGTTGGGGCCCTCGTGGCCCGAGATGTACGCGCTGCCGACCTTGGTCTTGGCGGCCGCCAGAGCGGCGCCGGCCCGGCCGGAGGCCTTGACGTCGCCGAGGTCGACGCGCTGGCTGTCGGCGCGGCTGGCGCGCGTCTCCTCGTCCTTGAGCGCGGCACGCTCCTGCGCCGTAAGGGTGTTGAGGAGGGCCTGGGCCGCGGCGAGCTTCTCGGCCGAGACCTTCTTCTTCTCGCCGAGCTCCTTGCGGGTGGCGTCGAGGTCGGCGATCTTGCCGGAGGCCTCCTGGCGCTGCTGCGCGAGGGTGCGCTGCTTCGCCTGGATCTTCTGGACCGCTTCGACCTGCTTGCCGCTCAGGTGCTCCAGGGTGGAGGCCTTGTCGAGGTAGCTGTCGGGGTCCTCGGAGAGGAGGAGGGCGAGCGAGGGGTCTATGCCGCCGTTGCGGTACTGGGCGCTCGCCATCGAACCGAGCGCGTTGCGAAGGTCGTTGAGCTCGCTCTGGCCGCGCGCGACCTGGTCCTGGATCTGCCCGATCTCCTTTTCGAGCGCCTCCTGGCGTTCCTTGGCCCCGTTGAACTTCTCGGTGGCCTGCTCGGCCTCTTCGTAGAGGGCGTCGACCTGGGTTTTGACCTCGTCCTTGCTCGGCTTCGCCGGAGCGGCTGAGGCACTCTGCGCGGTGAGGGCGACGGCCGCGGCCGCGACCGAGGTGAGCACGGTCACACGAGCGCGGGTCGGCTGCTTGGGTCGACGGTGGGACGCCACGAAGGCGAGCTCCTTCTTCCTAGAGCCGCCGAAGAACGCAACTCGGCAGCACCTTCGCCGCCACTCCGAATGAGTGATCTACCGCACGAAGGTTTGACCAGACCCTAGTGACCCAGCTGTGATCAGTTCAAATCCTGCCGGGAAAAACTTGTGCCCCGACCAGCTTCTTTACCTTCACCGCACGCTCCGTGCCGGGCACTTGACGGTGCGTCCTCCACATGCCCCATCAATTCCGGCATCCAGGACGGGAGTTAGGAAACGCGCGAAAGCCGCTTCAGCAACAAAGCGGACGTTACGGGCCGCGCTCCGGCCTTGGCCACCCCGTCGGCGACCTCACGGTCCGTGGAGACCACGACGACCGGCCGGCCGGGCGGCTCCGCCCGCACCAGCTGGCGGATCAGTTCGTCGGCCGTCACCCCGGCCTTGGAGAACAGCACCCGCACACCCCGCGGCGGCGCGAGCAGCACGGGAGCCGCCAACTCCGCGCCGTCGAACACACAGGTCATCTCCGCACCCGTCTGCGCGGCCAGCATCGACAGCCCGCCCAGCAGCCGCAGCCGCTGCTTCTCCAGCGGCATCGTCGGATAGCCGGTCTTGGTCACGTTGTAGCCGTCGACCACGAGATGGGCCTGGGGCAGCGCCAACAGCTGGTCCAGCAACGCCGGATCGGTCTCCGACAGGGCGCGCGCCGCGATGTCCTTCGGCGTCATCCGGCCCGGCTCCACCGCGTCCACCGTGTCGGCGGGGCGGGTGTTCACCGGCGGCAGCGCCAGCTCCCGGCGCAGCCCCTGCGCCGCGTCCAGCACGGTGTCCAGCAGCAGCCGCAGCCGCATGTCCTCGATGCTGCGCCCCTCGCGGGTGGCCCGGCGGGAGGTCTCCAGCGCCGTCTCCACCTCCGCGAGCCGGGACTTGAGCCGCCGGGTCTCGCTCTCGGCGGCCGCCACGCGGGCCGCGGCCTCGCCGCGGATCCCGTCGACCTCGGCGGTCACCTTGCGCAGGGCCGCCTCACCGCGCTTGACATCGCTCAAGGCGCTGCGCAGCCGACGCTGAAGCGATTCCGCTTCCTTCCGCGCCGCCTCCAGCTCGACCCGTACCTGCTCACCGCCCGTGCGCTGCAGTTCCCGTACGTGCTCCAGCTCCTCGCGCAGGCGGTCCAGCTCGCGCCGGGTCTCCTCGTCCACCCGCTCGGCGTCGGCGCGCTGCGCCTCCTCGCCCGCCGCGGCCACGAGCTTGACCCATCCGGCAGGCCGCAGGACGAAGGCGGCGGCCGCCACGTCCAGCGGATCCGCGGCGGCCGGCGGCGCGCCGGACTCCAGCGCGGCGGCCAGGTCCGTCTGCGCCTCGCGCAGCTTCTCGGCGACCCGGCTGCGGAACACCGGGTCGGTCTCGACCGCCGCGGCCATGGCGTTGCCGGCGAACTTGGCGCGCCGGGTCGGGGTGAAGCGGGCGTACTGGCGCAGCTGCGCCGGCAGGTCCGCGACCGTCAGCGCGCCGAAGGCGTCCGAGACGAGCGCGACGACCCGGCGCCGCACGCCTTCCGGCAGCGGGCGGTCGAGCGCCTCCGCGGCGTCGCCGGCCGCGTCGGCCGGCCCAGCGCCGCTTGCTGGCTCCACAATCCGTCACCCCTACCGTGATGGTCTACCTGCGGACCGGGCTCCGTCAGGAGTCCGCGCCCGGCCTGTCCACGAGTTCGATCTGGTCCACCGCGTTGCACCAGCGGCAGCGGACCGACTCGATGGTCTCATTGACCACCTCTCGCTCCTCGACCTTGGGCTCCCCGGCGAGGTCCAGGTGGACGTACTCGACGACCTTCGACGACCGGGTGACGTCGAAGCGCGTGAGGTTGCCGCACAGGGTGCAGCGCCACCGGGTGGTGTCGGTCGGCAGGGGAACCGTCATCGGCCTGCTCACTCCTTCGTAGCTCATTCAATTAAAGCGGCCGTTCGGCCGTCCGCGTCGGCCTGTGGACCGCAGCTCGTAACCCTACGGCCTGCCACCGCTTCAGGTGGGGCACGTTGCGTCATGCTCTGTCACATGATCGTAAGGTGGCAGGCTGTGCGCGAGGCTGCCCGGGGACCGGTGGTCACCCACGCGCTGATCGCGGGCTGCGGTGTGGTGTTCGTACTGAGCCCGGCCTCGGGGCTCGATCCGGGCTACGGGACCGGCGACGAACTGCTGAGCGCGGGCACCGCGTACTTCCGGCGCTGGGGTGTGGTCCCCGACGAACTCTTCACGGACACGCCGCGCGCCTGGCTGACGCCACTCACCGCGCTGTTCGTCCACGGCAGCTGGCTGCACCTGCTGGGGAACATGTTGTTCCTCTTCGTCTTCGGCGCGATGGCCGAGGAGCGGATGGGCCGTCCGGCGTTCCTCGTCTTCTACCTCTGCACGGGCTACCTGGCGCTGGCGGCGTACGCGGCGGCCAACGCGGAGTCCGCGCAGACGCTGGTGGGAGCGTCCGGTGCGATCTCGGCCGTCCTGGGGGCGTTCCTCTACCTCCTGCCGCGGGCCCGGGTGACGAGCCTGTTCCCCTTCCTGTTCTTCCTGCCGCTGCGGTTCCCGGCGTGGCTCGTGCTGCTGTTCTGGTTCGCCCTGCAGTGGGTGGCCGCGCACCGCGCGGAGAGCGGGCCGGGAGTGGCCTATCTGGCGCATCTGGTGGGGTTCTCGCTCGGCTTCCTCTACGCGTGGGCCCGCTATCGGGGTACGACTAGAGTGAGTCGACCAGCGACGGCCACCGAGGGAGACAGCCAGCCGTGATCACCGCGATCGTGCTCATCAAGACCAGCGTGGACCGCATCCCCGAGATCGCCGAGTCCATCGCCGCGCTGGACAGCGTCAGCGAGGTCTACTCCGTGACGGGGACCTACGACCTGATCGCGCTGGTCCGCGTGAACCGCCACGAGAACCTGGCCGACATCATCCCCGGCCGCATCAGCAAGATCCCGGGCGTCGAGGCGACGGACACGCACGTGGCGTTCCGCACGTACTCGCAGCACGACTTGGAGGCGGCGTTCGCGATCGGCCTCGACGCCTGACGCCTCCGGCGGGGTCTGCAGATCCGGCCTGGGCTTCGCCGCGGGTCGCCCTGCGGGCTGCTCGGCTTGCGCCGGCTGCCGGGCGCTGCCGTCGCCCTGCGGGCTGCTCGGCTTGCGCCGGCTGCCGGGCGCTGCCCGGACCCGCGCCTCAAGCGCCGGCGGGGCTGGAAGGTGCGGGTTGCCCTGCGGGCGGCTCGGCGGTGTGCGGGTTGCTTCGGCGCGGGCTTGTCGGTCTGGTCGGTCCGGGGTGCCGGGGCGGGGTGTCTCCTCGGCTCGGCGCGTGCGGGCTGTCTCGGCTGTACCCGGTGGTTGCGCACTCGTCCTGCGGGGACACCCCGCCCCGTCCCCCCTCCCCTCCGCCGATCCAGCCACGCACGAGCCGGCCCCTCCAGCACCACCAAAAGCCAGCCCCGGGGCGGGACGCAGCCACGCGTACTGCCGGAGTCGGCCGCGAGCGGGAGCGCGTGGGCGAATCCCCTGTGCTGGCGAAGCCGACCTCGGCGGAGGACACCTAAGGAAATTCCGGGTGCTGCCGAAGCCGACCTGGGCGGGGGACACCTGAGGGAATCCCGGGTGCTGGCGAAGTCGACCTGGGCGGGGGCACGTATGGGGATCCCGGGTGCTGCCGAAGCCGGCGGTGGGGTGGGGACACGCAGGAGGGTCCCCGCAGGACGAGGCGCGACCGCCGGGTACGGCCGGGACGTGCCCGCGCGCGCCGAGCCGAGGAGATCCTCGTGCGGGGCACCACCCCACCCCCCGACCCCGCCAAGCACCCGCGCGAGACCAACCCCTGCCTGGACACCACCGACGCCCCCAAACCAGGCCCGCCACCCACCGAGCCCGCCCGCAAGGCACCCCGCAGACCAGGCCGTATCCGCCGAGCCCGCCCGCAGGGCAACCCCCAGACCAGGCCCGCCACCCACCGAGCCCGCCCGCAGGGCACCCCGCAGGGGGAGGTCAGGACGACGGGGTCGGCGTCCCGCGGAGGGGGACGCAGCGGCCTTCCTCCGTGCGGTACTGCCACTTCGCGCCGTCCGCGACGAGTTCCCGGACCGCGCCGACGAAGCGGTCCACGTGTTCGTCCGGCGTGCCGGCGCCGAAGCTGACGCGGATGGCGTTCAGGGAGCGCTCGCCCGGGGCGGCCTCGGGGGCCCCGCACTCGCCCTGGGCCTGCGGCTCGCTGCCCAGCAGGGTCCGCACCAGCGGGTGGGCGCAGAACAGGCCGTCCCGGACGCCGATCCCGTACTCGGCGGAGAGCGCGGCGGCGAAGTGGGAGCTGTTCCAGCCGTCCACGACGAAGGAGATGACGCCGACCCGCGGGGCGTCGTCCCCGAAGAGGGAGAGGACGCGGACGGCCGGGACGTCGGCGAGGCCCTCGCGGACCCGCTCCACGAGCCGCTGCTCGCGCGCCACCAGGTTCTCGAAGCCGGCTTCGGTCAGGGCACGGCAGGCCGAGGCGATGGAGTAGACGCCGATGACGTTCGGGGAGCCTGCCTCGTGGCGGGCGGCCGTGGTGTGCCACTCGACGTCGACGCCGCCGTCCTCGCGGCGGGAGACCGTGCGGGAGGCGCCGCCGCCCGCCAGGTACGGATCGGCCTGCTGGAGCCAGTCGGCGCGGCCGGCGAGGACGCCCGAGCCGAAGGGCGCGTACAGCTTGTGGCCGGAGAAGGCGACCCAGTCGACGTCGAGGTCCCGCACGGAGACGGGGTGGTGCGGGGCCAGCTGGGCGGCGTCCAGCACGATCCGCGCGCCGTGGGCGTGCGCGGCGGCGGCGAGTTCCTTCACCGGCCACAGCTCGCCGGTGACGTTGGACGCGCCGGTGACGCACACGAGCGCCGGGCCGTAAGGGTCGCGGCCGGCGAGCGCCCGCTCCAGGACGGCGACGGCCTCGGCCTGGGTGCGCGGCGCGTCGAGGTAGGTGACCTGCGCGTTCGTCCACGGCAGGAGCGAGGCGTGGTGCTCGGTCTCGAAGACGAAGACCTGGCAGCCGGCGGGGAGCACCGCGGCGAGCAGGTTCAGGGAGTCGGTGGTGGAGCGGGTGAAGACGACCTGGTCGCCGGGGCGGCAGTCGAGGAACTCGGCGACCGTGGCCCGGCTCTGCTCGAAGAGGTCGGTGGACAGCTGCGAGAGGTATCCGGCGCCGCGGTGGACGCTGCCGTAGTACGGGGCGTAGGCGGCCACGTCGTCCCAGACCCGCTGGAGGGCGGGGGCGCTGGCGGCGTAGTCGAGGGCGGCGTAGGTGACCTCGCCGCCGGTGACGAGCGGGACGGTGACGTCACGGCCGAGGACGGCGAGCGGCTGGGCACAGGCGGGGTCCTGGGCGGTGGCGACGGTGGCGTTCAGGGATGCGGACATGGCGGTATCTCCCGGCAGGCAGGGCTGAATGGCTTCGGTGTGCCCGTACGCGGGTACGGCCGTGCGGCCGTCCGGGGTACGGGAGTGGCCTCGGACGGGACGGTCGCGGTACGCGGAAGTGACCCTGGTCCGAGGGTGAAGAAGGGGCGTCAGTCGCCCTATCGCATTCGCTTGCTCACGGAAAAACGCTCCTCGAAAGACCAGGACCCCTGGTGTCGAGGGATCCGCGCTTGCCGTAGGCCTTGCTGCCTACGACCTGGTCATCACCCGGGGCACCCCGCCACGGAAGGAGGGTTGCCGGACAGCAAGCCGGGGCCTACACGCTGTCACTCGTGACCTGGTCAGCATCCTGCCACAAGATCCGCCGCGCACAAGACCCCGGTCCGAATGGCGGACCGGGGTCCGGCGTGAATCGTGTGCCGGGTCAGGCGTTGCTGGCCGTCACCCAGCGCTCCAGGACGGCACGCGCGGCACCCGAGTCGATGGACTCGGCCGCGCGGGTGATGCCGGCGGTGATCTGCTCCTCCAGGCTGCCGGTGCCCGGGTCGAGGGCGACGAGGGCGGCCGCGGAGTTCAGCAGCACGGCGTCGCGTACGGGTCCGGTCTCGCCGGCCAGCAGGCGGCGGGCGACGTCGGCGTTGAAGGAGGGGTCCCCGCCGGCGAGGGCGGAGACGTCGACCAGGGGGATGCCGACGTCGCGCGGGTCGAAGGACTGCTCGGTGACCTTCCCGTCGCGCACCCACCAGACGCGCGAGGTCGCCGTGGTGGTCAGTTCGTCGAGGCCGTCGTCCCCGCGGAAGACCAGCGCGGAGGAGCCTCGCTCGGCGAGCACGCCCGCGACGATGGGGGCCATCCGGGGGTCGGCCACGCCGGTGGCCTGGGCGCGGACGCGGGCCGGGTTGGTGAGCGGGCCGAGGATGTTGAAGGTGGTGCGGATGCCCAGCTCGCGGCGGGCTCCCGCGACGTGCCGCAGGGCGGGGTGGAACTTCACCGCGAAGCAGAAGGTGATGCCGGCCTCCTCGGCGACCTCGACGACGCGCGCGGTGCTCAGGTCGAGGTTGACGCCGAGCTTCTCCAGGACGTCCGAGGAGCCGCTCGCGGAGGACGCGGCCCGGTTTCCGTGCTTGACGACCTTGGCGCCGGTTCCGGCCACGACGACCGCCGACATCGTGGAGATGTTGACCGTCTTGGCCCCGTCGCCGCCGGTGCCGACGATGTCGACGGTGCGGCCGGGCACCTCGATGAGGTTGGCGTGCCCGTACATGGCCCGTACGAGGCCGTTGATCTCCGCGACCGTCTCCCCCTTGGCGCGCAGCGCGACCACGAAGCCGGCGATCTGGGCGTCGGTCGCCTCCCCGCGCATGATCCGGTCCATGGCCCAGGCGGTGTCGTCGGCGCTGAGGTCCTGGCCGGTCAGCAGGGCGTCGAGGACGCCCGGCCAACCACGGGCCGCCACGCTGTCGCCGCCTGCCGGGGTCGCAACGTTCATGGTCCGCTCCTGCTGTTGATGGGGGTGCCACGTCGAATGGGTCGGAGATCAGCCTATCCAGCCCCGGTTACGGCAAAGAGCCCCGTCCGGACACTGGACGGGGCTCTCGCCGTGGCGACACCAGGACTGGCCGAGATCAGTCCCTCATGCGGTGGTGCGGGGGATCAGTGGTGGCCGTGGCCGGACTGGATCTCCTTGTACTCCTCCACCGTGGGCTTCGGGATCTGGTTGCCCTCGGCGTAGAAGCCCTTGCTGAGCTTCGCGCGCAGCTTCTCGGTGGCCTTCACCTTGCGCTCGACACCGTTCTCGTCGACCGTCGGGCCGATCTCGATCGGCTTGTACTGCTCGTGCGCGGTGAGGGTGTGCAGCGTGCCCTGCGGGAGCGGCTCGTGGACCTCGACGAACTCACCGTGCGGCAGACGCTTGATGATGCCGGTCTCGCGACCGTGCAGCACCTTGTCGTGGTCCCGGCGCTGGAGGCCGAGGCAGATCCGCTTGGTGATGATGAAGGCGAGGACCGGGACGGCGAAGAAGCCGATCCGGACGAACCACGTGATCGAGTTGATCGACAGGTGGAAGTACTGGGCGAACATGTCGTTGCCGCCGCCGATGAGGAGCACGATGTACTCCGCGATCCAGGCGACACCGAAGGCCGTACGGGTCGGGACGTTGCGCGGGCGGTCCAGGATGTGGTGCTCGCGCTTGTCGCCGGTGACCCAGGACTCGATGAACGGCCAGACGGCGATCGAACCGAGCACCAGCGGGAAGAGCACCAGCGGGATGAACACGCCCAGGACGAGCGTGTAGCCCCACAGGTTGATCTCCCAGCCGGGCATGGCACGGATCAGGCCTTCCGGCATACCCATGTACCAGTCGGGCTGCGCACCGGTGGACACGTGGTCCGGGCGGTACGGGCCGAGGGCCCAGATCGGGTTGATCGAGGCGACGGCGGAGACGACCGCGATGACACCGAAGACCAGGAAGAAGAAGCCTCCGGCCTTGGCCATGTAGACCGGCAGCAGCGGCATGCCGACGACGTTGTTGTTCGTCTTGCCGGGGCCCGCGTACTGGGTGTGCTTGTGGTAGAAGACCAGGATCAGGTGGGCCACGAGGAGGCCCATCATGATGCCGGGCAGCAGCAGGATGTGCACCGAGTAGAAGCGCGCGACGAAGTCGCCGCCCGGGAACTCCCCGCCGAACAGGAACATCGACAGGTACGTGCCGACGACCGGGACGGACAGGATGGCGCCCTGCATGAAGCGGACACCGGTACCCGAGAGCAGGTCGTCCGGCAGCGAGTAGCCGGTGAAGCCGGTGAACATGCCGAGGACCAGCAGCAGGAAGCCGAAGATCCAGTTGACCTCGCGCGGCTTGCGGAACGCGCCGGTGAAGAAGACGCGCATCATGTGCACGATCATCGCCGCGACGAAGATCAGCGCCGCCCAGTGGTGGATCTGGCGGATCAGCAGACCACCGCGGACGTCGAAGCTGATGTCGAGCGTCGAGGCGAAGGCCTCGGACATCAGCACGCCCTGCATCGGCACGTACGAGCCGTGGTACTCCACCTCGTTCATGCTCGGGTGGAAGAACAGCGTCAGGTACACACCCGTGAGGATGATGATGATGAAGCTGTAGAGGCAGATCTCACCGAGCATGAAGGACCAGTGGTCCGGGAAGATCTTGCGCATGTTGGCCTTGGCGAGGCTGTAGATGCCCAGGCGGCCGTCCGCCCAGTCCGCTACGCGCTCTCCGGCCGGCGCCTTGCGCGCCTTGGTGTCAGTGGCGGTGCTCATCCGCGCTCCCAGAATGCAGGACCGACGGGCTCTTCGAAGTCGCCGAGCGCTTCGAGGAAGCCTTCGTCATTCACGCCGATCCGCAGCTGCGGAAGGGCGTGCCCGGCCGGGCCGAAGATGACGCGGGCGCCGTCGGAGAGGTCGAAGGTGGACTGGTGGCACGGGCAGAGCACGTGGTGCGTCTGCTGCTCGTACAGGCTGATCGGGCAGCCGACGTGGGTGCAGATCTTCGAGTAGGCCACGATCCCGTCGTGGGACCACTCGAGTTCCTGCTTGTCCTTGATGTCCTCCGGCTGGATGCGGACGATCATCAGGGCTGCCTTGGCGATCTGCGTCTGGAAGTCGTGCTGGTGCTCGTCCAGGCCCTCGGGCATGGCGAACGTCAGCGAACCGACGAGCACGTCCTCGGGACGCAGCGGCTCCATCGTGTTCTGGTTGATGAGCAGCTTGCCCTTGGCCCACATGGTGTGGCGCAGCTTGTCCTCGGGCAGCGGGCCCAGGTCGCGCATGATCACGACGGCGGAGAGCGGCAGCATGGCCAGCGCGCCCAGCATCGTGTTGCGGATCAGGGGACGGCGGCCGATGCCGGACTCGTTCGCACCGTCGGCGAAGTCCTGGAGGACCTTCGCCTTGACCTCCGGCGAAGCGGCGATCTCGTGGCGGTCGTCGGCGACCTCGACGTCGGACATCAGGGTGCGGGCCCAGTGGACCGCGCCCGCGCCGATGCAGAAGAGGGCCGTGCCCAGCGTCATGCCCAGGGCGAAGTTGAGCGCGCTGACCTTCCCGAGCGGGAAGATGAAGACGATCTTGTCGACCGGGAAGATCACGTACGAGGCGATGAAGCCGATCGTGGCCAGCATCGACAGCGTGAACAGCATGGCGACGGTGCGCTCGGAACGCTTCGCCGCCCGCTCGTCGATGTCCTGGATGCGCGGCTTGTGGACCGGCAGGCCCGGGTCGGCGAACGGGTCGTCCGCCACTGCTACGCCACCGTGGTGGGCGTCGCCCTGCTCGCTCGGCAGGTGCTTCTCTTCGGGAATCTCTTGGCTACTCATGACTTCTTGGCCTTAGCGGTGTGGGCCGCGACCCAGACGGCGACAGCGATCAGCGCACCCAGAGCGAAGATCCAGCCGAACAGACCCTCGGAGACGGGGCCGAGGCCACCGAGCTTGAGACCACCGGGGTTGGTCGACTTCTCACCGTTCACGTTCTGGAGGTACGCGATGATGTCCTTCTTCTGCTTCTCCGGCATGGTGCTGTCGGGGAAGGAGGGCATGTTCTGCGGGCCGGTCTGCATGGCCTCGTAGATGTGCTTCGGCGAGACGTCCTCAAGGTTGGGGGCGTACTTGCCGTTGGTCAGCGCGCCGCCTTCACCGGTGAAGTTGTGGCACTGCGCGCAGTTGTTGCGGAACAGCTCGCCACCGTTGGCGATGTCGGCGTCCGCCGGGTCGTACTGCTTCTCGGTCGGCGTGATCGGGCCGGCGCCGAGGGAGGCGATGTACGCGGCCAGCTGGTCGATCTGCGCCTGGGTGTAGATGACCGGCTTCTTCGGCACCTGGGCGCCGGGCTGCTGGGCGGGCATGCGGCCCGTGCTCACCTGGAAGTCGACGGCCGCGGAGCCGACGCCGACCAGGCTCGGGCCGTCAGAGGAACCCTGACCGCCGGTTCCGTGGCAGCTTGCGCAACCCACGGCGTAGAGCTTCTTGCCCTCCTCGATGGCGAGGGACTGGGCGGTTTCATCGGCCTGCGCCTTGCCCGCGGGAGCAAAGGCGGCGTACAGCCCCCCAGTGGCCGCCAGCGCGAGGAGTAGAACGACGACCGCCGCCAGCGGATGGCGTCGTCGTGCGGAGAGCTTTTTCACGGATTACCCCGGTGTCAGGATCTTCTGCGTCGGTGTGTCTGGATGGAGTGCCGGGTCGGACCCGGTGACGTGTTCGCTACTTGATCAGGTAGATCGTGGCGAAGAGGCCGATCCAGACGACATCGACGAAGTGCCAGTAGTAGGACACGACGATGGCCGACGTGGCCTGTTCGTGGGTGAACCTCTTGGCCGCATACGTCCGGCCGAGGACCAGCAGGAAGGCGATGAGACCGCCCGTCACGTGCAGACCGTGGAAGCCGGTGGTCAGGTAGAAGACCGAGCCGTACGGACCGGACGAGAGGCTCATGCCCTCGTGCTTGACCAGCTCGGTGTACTCGAACACCTGGCCGCCAATGAAGATCGCACCCATGACGAACGTGATGATGAACCACGTCCGGAGCTTCTTCACGTCACCGCGCTCCGCGGCGAATACGCCGAGCTGGCAGGTGAGGGAGGAAAGCACCAGGATCGTCGTGTTCGTCGCCGAGAAGGGAAGGTTCAGGCTGTCCGCCTGCTCCGTCCAGTACTCGGGACCCGTCACGGATCGCAGGGTGAAGTACATCGCGAAGAGGGCCGCGAAGAACATCAGCTCGGAACTCAACCAGATGATGGTTCCGACGCTGACGAGGTTCGGCCGGTTGACCGTCGGGTGCGCGTGCCCGGTATCTACTGTCGTTGCTGTCGCCACGACCGACATTATGTCGGTCGCTTATCCCGCCCTCACCCCGGGGGGTGCCGTTCGGAGTGTCAGGGGCGTGTGCAAGGCCCGAACGGCCCATCAGATCACCTCTCCGAACGGCCTCGTGCACATGTCCGAACCGATGTTGAGGAGGCGGCGGGAGGAGTAGCATCCCGCGCAACATCAACGTGATTCATGGGACACGTGGAGGATCGAAATGCGGGCGACTGCGCGGGTTCTGGTCTACAGCGACGACGCGGGCACCCGGGAGCAGGTGAGACTGGCGGCGGGCCGCCGCCCGGCCGCGGATCTGCCGCCGGTGGAGTTCCTGGAGTGCGCGACCCTGCCGGCGGTCCTGTCGGAGCTCGACGCGGGCGGCATCGACGTGTGCGTGCTGGACGGGGAGGCGGTTCCGGCCGGGGGCATGGGTGTGTGCCGGCAGATCAAGGACGAGATCTTCCGGTGCCCCCCGGTGCTGCTGCTGATGGGGCGCCCCCAGGACGCCTGGCTGGCCACCTGGAGCCGCGCCGACGCCGCTGTGACCCTTCCGGTGGATCCGGTGGAGTTCGCGGACGCCCTGGCGGCCCTGCTGCGTTCCCGGCTGTCGTCCTCGGCGGCCTGACCCCCGCCCGCGGCGGGCCCCCGGAGCGGGTCCGGGGGCCCTGCCCGCCCGGTCTCAGACCGTGGGCCTGAGACGGGCCTGGTCGATGTGGCTGCGGCCTTCCTGGGTGCCCTTGAGGAGGGCGCTGCCCTCACGCCAGTCCTTCCAGTCCATGTTCCAGTCTCCGAACCCGTTGCCGAAGATGTCCATGTCGTCGCCGATGCTGTTGATCACCTGGACGATGTCGCCCTCGGTGATGTTCTCGTAGAACCAGGCGGCGTTGCCGGTGCTCATGCCGGTGCAGCCGTGGCTGACGTTCGCGTAGCCGTGGGAGCCGACGGACCACGGTGCGGCGTGGACGTATTCACCACTCCAGGTGACGCGTGTGGCGTAGTAGACGGGCAGGTTGTAGTACTCACTGCCGCCGATGCCGACGGTGTCCCCGCGCATCTGTACGTAGTACTGCTTCCCCAGCACCACCTTGATGCCGTTGCGGGTGGAGAACCCGGGCTTGCCGGTGGTGACCGGGATGGAATTGATCACTTCTCCGTTGCGCTTGAAGGTGAGCCAGTGCGAGGAGGCGTCGGTGGTGACCTCGACGCGGTCGCCGATCTCCAGCTTCAGCGGCTTGGCGGCGGCTCCGTGGAGCTCATCGGTGATCTTGATGCCCTCCAGGTTGCTCCGTACGGAGACGGTGGTGTTGGCGGGCCAGTAGTCCTTCGGGCGGTAGTGCAGGTTCTTGTCGTCGACCCAGTGCCAGGCTCCTTCGACCCCGGGCGGGGTGTCGACGACCAGGCCGCGTTCGACGACGGCGCGTGCGGCCTTGTCCTTGACGGGCTCGTTGAGTTCGGCGGTGAGGGGCTGTCCGACGCCGTACTTGCCCTCCTCGGGGCCGAATTCGACCTTCAGGACCCCCTTGGACGGGGTGGTGTCGAAGGCCATCGTGCGCTGGCCCGGGGTGCCCCGTTCGTCCTCCGTGCTCACGGTGACGGTGTAGCGGACGCCTGCGGCCATCGGGGCGGTGCTGTGCCAGCGGTCCCCCTTGGCGCTCAGTTCGCCCGCCAGGCGGCGGCCGTGGGTGTCCACGGCCGTGACGTCGGTGATCCGACTGCCCTTGCTCTTGGCGGTGATCTCCAGAGGCCGGCTGGGGTCGACGGGGCGGCGTCCCGCGGCCTGGTTGAAGGCGACCTGATCGCCCGCGTCGACCGGGCGGGCTGACAGCGGGTTGTCGCCGGACCCGCATGCGGTGGCGCCGGCCCCGAGGGACGCGACCAGCAGGGAGCAGCTGAGTACCGTCCAAAGACGCGGTGAGTGCTTCATGGGGCCAACGCTATGAAGATATGACAATTACGGCGCGCGGGGTGACTGCAAACGAGGGGCCCGGACTCCTCCGAAGAGGTGTCCGGGCCCCACGTGGTGCGCGGCCGGGGCCGCGCGGGTACCGCCTGCGCTCCTACTGGTTCGCGTTCTCACCGCGGTAGTACTCGTACACCCAGCCCCACAGGCCGATCAGGATGATCGGGGCCGAGAAGTACATGAGCCACCAGCCGAAGATGACGCCCATGAAGGCGAGCGCGCCGCCGACGCCCAGCGAGAGCGGCTGCCAGCTGTGCGGGGAGAAGAACCCCAGCTCGCCTGCCTCGTCGGCGACGTCGGCCTCCAGGTTGTCCTGGGCCATCTCGTCGACGCGCTTGGCCGTGAAGGCCAGGTAGTAGCCGATCATGACGCTCAGGCCGAAGCCCAGGAAGAGCGCGGTGGTTCCGACGGGCTCCTTCGACCACACGCCGTACACGACGGCCATGATCAGGATGAAGACGGAGAGCCAGAGGAACATCTTGCCCTGGATCTTCACTTGCCGGCCTCCTTGCCACCGGTGACGGCCGCCTTGGCGCCGTGGTCCTCAAGGTGGTCGAGCGCCGCGATCTCCGGGTGGTGGAGGTCGAAGGCGGGCGACTCGCTACGGATGCGCGGCAGCGTGAGGAAGTTGTGCCGCGGCGGCGGGCAGGACGTCGCCCATTCGAGCGAACGGCCGTAGCCCCACGGGTCGTCGACGTCGATCTTCTTGCCGTACTTGGCCGTCTTCCACACGTTGTACATGAACGGCAGCATCGACAGGCCCAGCACGAAGGAGCTGATCGTGGAGATCGTGTTCAGCGTGGTGAAGCCGTCGGCCGCGAGGTAGTCCGCGTAACGACGCGGCATGCCCTCGGCGCCCAGCCAGTGCTGCACCAGGAAGGTGCCGTGGAAGCCGATGAACAGCGTCCAGAAGGTGATCTTGCCGAGGCGCTCGTCCAGCATCTTGCCCGTGAACTTCGGCCACCAGAAGTGGAAGCCGGCGAACATCGCGAACACCACGGTGCCGAAGACGACGTAGTGGAAGTGCGCGACGACGAAGTACGAGTCGGAGACGTGGAAGTCCATCGGGGGCGAGGCCAGGATGACGCCGGTCAGACCACCGAAGGTGAAGGTGACCAGGAAGCCGATCGTCCAGAGCATCGGGGTCTCGAAGGACAGCGAGCCCTTCCACATGGTGCCGATCCAGTTGAAGAACTTCACACCGGTCGGTACCGCGATCAGGAAGGTCATGAAGGAGAAGAACGGCAGCAGCACACCGCCGGTGACGTACATGTGGTGGGCCCACACGGTCACCGAGAGGCCGGCGATCGCGATCGTCGCGGCGATCAGGCCGATGTAACCGAACATCGGCTTGCGCGAGAAGACCGGGATGATCTCGGAGACGATTCCGAAGAACGGCAGCGCGATGATGTACACCTCTGGGTGTCCGAAGAACCAGAAGAGGTGCTGCCAGAGCAGTGCGCCGCCGTTGGCGCTGTCGAAGATGTGCGAGCCGAACTTGCGGTCGGACTCCAGCGCGAAGAGCGCGGCGGCCAGGACCGGGAAGGCGAGCAGGACCAGGACACCGGTCAGCAGCACGTTCCAGGTGAAGATCGGCATGCGGAACATCGTCATGCCCGGAGCGCGCATGCAGATGATCGTGGTGATGAAGTTGACCGAGCCGAGGATCGTGCCGAAGCCGGAGAAGGCCAGACCCATGATCCACATGTCGGCGCCGATGCCCGGCGAGCGGACCGCGTCCGACAGCGGGGAGTAGGCGAACCAGCCGAAGTCGGCCGCACCCTGCGGGGTCAGGAAGCCGGCCACCGCGATGGTCGAGCCGAAGAGGTACAGCCAGTACGCGAACATGTTCAGCCGCGGGAACGCCACGTCGGGCGCACCGATCTGCAGCGGCATGATCCAGTTGGCGAAGCCCGCGAACAGCGGGGTGGCGAACATCAGCAGCATGATCGTGCCATGCATGGTGAACGCCTGGTTGAACTGCTCGTTCGACATGATCTGCGTGCCCGGACGGGCCAGCTCGGCGCGCATGAAGAGCGCCAGCAGACCGCCGATGATGAAGAACACGAACGAGGTGACCAGGTACATCGTGCCGATGGTCTTGTGGTCGGTGGTGGTGAGCCACTTCACGACCACGTTGCCCGGCTGCTTGCGCCGCACCGGCAGCTCGTTCTCGTACGAGTCAGCTGCGGCGGCACCCTGGGATTCGTTGAGGATGCTCACAGTTGGTTCACTTCCGCATTCCGGGCCGGGTCGGTCTGCTGGATGCCGGCGGGGAGGAAGCCGGTCTGACCCTTCTCCGCCAGCTCCTTCAGGTACGCCTTGTACGCCTCGGGGGAGACGACCTTGACGTTGAAGAGCATCCGGGAGTGGTCGACGCCGCAGAGCTCGGCGCACTTGCCCATGAAGGTGCCCTCTTGGCTGGGGACGACCTCGAAGACGTTGGTGTGGCCCGGAATGACGTCCTGCTTGAACAGGAAGGGGACCACCCAGAAGGAGTGGATGACGTCGTTGGACGACAGGATGAAGCGGACCTTCTCACCCTTGGGGAGGACCAGGGTCGGACCCGGGTTGCCCGTCTGCGGGTTCCGGTCGCTCGGGACGCCCTTCTCGTAGACGCCCTCGGCGCCCGCCGGGAAGTCCTTGGTGAAGCGGTCCGGGATGGAGGCGAGCTCCTTGGGAACCGCACCTGCCTTCGGGGTCGCCGCGTCGCCGTCGACGTTCTCGATGTAGTTGAAGCCCCAGCTCCACTGGAAGCCGATCACGTTGATCGTGTGCGGCGGCTTCGGGGTGAGGGCGAGGAGCTTGGACTCGTCACGCGCGGTGAAGTAGAAGAGCACCGAGACGATGATGAGCGGAACCACGGTGTACAGCGCCTCGATGGGCATGTTGTACCGGGTCTGCGCCGGGACCTCGATCTTCGTCCGGCTGCGCCGGTGGAAGACGACGCTCCAGATGATCAGGCCCCACACCAGGATGCCCGTGACGAGCGCGGCCGCCCAGGATCCCTGCCACAGGGAGAGGATGCGCGGCGCCTCCTCGGTTACCGGAGTCGGCATTCCGAGGCGGGGAAAGTCTTTCCATGTATACGAGCAACCAGTGGCGGTCGCCAGGACCACGCCCGCAGTCAGCGCCTGCAGCAGCTTCCGCCGCATCGGGCGCCGCGGCGAGCGGTCGGAGCCGTAGGGACTCACGTAGCGCCTTCCCGAGAGTCTCGGCCCGCGCGGCCGGCCGCGGCCGTGTTCGGGTCGGTCGCCGGCCCTGACGCAGGCAGGGGTTTGGATGTTTATGCGGACCAAACCCTACTGGACGCTATTTGGGGTCGCGCGGGGAGGGTGCCCAACGCGCCGCTACTGTCCCCGAAGGGATGGATCCGCCGTACGGGGGACGGTGCGAATGGCCCTGAATGGCGGGCTCCGGGGCGCATCTGACGCCCCCTGACCTCGAACGCTCGGGGGCTGGAGTTAGCGTGGCCGGATGCCGTACTTCGACAGCGCGTCCGCCGCTCCCCTGCACCCCGTGGCCCGGCAGGCGTTGCAGGCCTCCCTGGACGAGGGCTGGGCCGATCCGGCCCGGCTGTACCGGGAGGGCAGGCGCGCGCGACTGCTGCTGGACGCCGCGCGGGAGGCCGCCGCGGAGGCGGTGGGATGCCGTACCGACGAGCTCGTGTTCACTCCTTCGGGGACGCACGCTGTTCACGCGGGCGTCGCCGGTGTCCTCGCCGGCCGGCGGCGCGTCGGCAGCCATCTGGTCGTATCGGCGGTCGAACACAGTTCTGTACTTCATTCGGCGGCGGCGCACGAGGCGCGCGGCGGAAGTGTCTGCGAGGTCCCGGTGGACCGGTCGGGTGCGGTGTCCGCCGCCGGGTACGCGGACGCGCTGGTCCCGGCGACCGCCCTGGCCTGCCTGCAGTCGGCCAATCACGAGGTGGGCACGGTCCAGCCGGTGGCCGAGGTCGGCGAGGTGTGCGGGGCGGCCGGGGTGCCGCTGCTGGTGGACGCGGCGCAGTCGCTGGGCTGGGGTCCGGTGGAGGGCGCCTGGTCCGTCCTGGCGGCGAGTGCCCACAAATGGGGCGGCCCGCCCGGGGTGGGCCTGCTGGCGGTCCGCAAGGGAGTTCGGTTCTCGCCCCAAGGCCCGGCGGACGAGAGGGAGTCGGGCCGCTCCCCCGGCTTCGTGAACCTTCCCGCGATCGTGGCGGCGGCGGCCTCGCTGCGGGCCGTACGGGCGGAGGCGGACGCGGAGGCGGCCCGGCTGCGGGTCCTGGTGGACCGGATCCGGCGGCGCGTGGTGCGGCTGGTCCCGGACGTGGAGGTGGTCGGCGACGCGGACCGGCGGCTGCCGCACCTGGTCACCTTCTCCTGTCTGTACGTCGACGGGGAGGCGCTGCTGCACGAGCTGGACCGGGCGGGCTTCTCGGTGTCCTCGGGCTCCTCCTGCACGAGCTCCACGCTGACCCCCAGTCACGTGCTGCGGGCGATGGGCGTGCTGTCGGAGGGGAACGTACGGGTCTCCCTGCCGCCGGGCACCCCGGCGGAGGAGGTCAACGCCTTCCTGGAGGTGCTGCCGGGTGCGGTGGCGGGCGTACGGGAGCGGCTCGGCGTGACGGAGCCGCCGGTGGCGGACCCGGAGGCGGACTCCCTGGAACTGGACGCGCTCGGCCTGCGGTGCCCCCAGCCGGTGATCGAGCTGGCCCGGGCCATCGCCCGGGTCCCGGTGGGCGGCACGGTGACCGTCCTGTCGGACGACGAGGTGGCGCGGCTGGACATCCCGGCCTGGTGCGCGATGCGGGGCCACGACTACCTGGGCGAGTCCCCCCGCCCCACCGGCACCGCCTACACGGTGCGCCGCCTGTCGTAACCCGCCGCGCCCCACCCGGCTGCGCCGGGCCGATTCAGCCCCGCCTGCTTCCCGGCTGCGTCGGCCAGATCCAGCCTCGCCGGCGTTTGAGGCGCGGGTCCGGGCAGAGCCCGGTGCCCGGCGCAGCCGGGAAGGGTCCGGGCGGGCCCGGGAAACGGAGAAAGGGCGGGGCGGGGAGAAGGACCGCCCCGCCCCGGAAGGCGGCGTCACGCCAGGTGGGCGCGGACCTCCGCCGCCGCGTCCTCGCCGTAGGCCTTGGTGAAGCGCTCCATGAAGTGGGCACGGGCCAGGGTGTACTCCTGGGTGCCCAGCGTCTCGATGACGAGGGTGGCGAGCATGCAGCCGACCTGCGCCGCGCGCTCCAGGCCGACGCCCCAGCCCAGGCCGGTCAGGAACCCGGCGCGGAAGGCGTCGCCGACGCCGGTCGGGTCGACCTTGGCGTTCTCCTCGGGGCAGCCGACGACGATCGTGGCCTCGCCGACCCGCTCGATCTTGACGCCGCTGGAGCCCAGCGTGGTCACGCGGGTGCCGACCTTGGAGAGGATCTCCTCGTCCGTCCAGCCGGACTTCGACTCGATGAGGCCCTTCTCGTACTCGTTCGAGAAGAGGTAGGTCGCGCCCTCCATCAGGGTGCGGATGTTGTCGCCGTCCATGCGGGCGATCTGCTGCGAGAAGTCGGCGGCGAAGGGGATCCCCCGCGTCCGGCACTCCTCCGTGTGGCGCAGCATCGCCTCGGGGTCGTCCGCGCCGATGAGGACGAGGTCGAGCCCGCCCACGCGGTCGGCCACGGCCTTCAGCTCGATCAGGCGGGCCTCGCTCATCGCGCCCGTGTAGAAGGAGCCGATCTGGTTGTGGTCGGAGTCCGTGGTGCACACGAAGCGCGCGGTGTGCAGCACCTCGGAGATGCGGACGGAGTCGGTGTCGACGCCGTGGCGCTCCAGCCAGGCGCGGTACTCGTCGAAGTCGGATCCGGCGGCGCCGACCAGGATCGGGCGGCTGCCGAGCTGGCCCATGCCGAAGCAGATGTTCGGGCCGACGCCGCCCCGCCGGACGTCGAGGTTGTCGACGAGGAAGGAGAGGGAGACCGTGTGCAGCTGGTCGGCGACCAGCTGGTCGGCGAAACGGCCGGGGAAGGTCATGAGGTGGTCGGTGGCGATGGAGCCGGTGACTGCGATGCGCACGGCGTGGACGCTCCTGCTGAGGACGGCGAGGGACAGTCAAAACTACCCGGTAAGTGACCCCTGGCCGAACCCCAGAAACTACCCCTTAGTAGGTCTTTCTTCGCGGGAGCTCCGATGCCTACGGTGCCTCCATGACCTATACCGACGGTTACGGCTCCTGTGAGTACACCGCTGAGGGGCGCGCAGCGGAAGGCCCGGGACGGCCCGGCTTCGCCCGTCTGCTCGGGGACTGCGCCCGGATGGCCCCGCACTGGGGCGTCGAGGAGGGCCCCCGCCCGGTCCGGGTGGCGCCCTCGCAGATCCACGGTGTCCGGGTGCCGGCCGCCTCGGCCCGGCTGATCGCCTCCACCGCCGCCTACGGAGACCTGTAGCGGGCCGCCAGGAGACCGAGGGGAACCGGTTGGGCCCCTGTTCCGTCACATCCGCATCAGACACTGCGGGACCAGTGAAGGAGCGATGCGGTGACCAGCGAAGAACCCGGCACGACAAGCGGCACACGACGGCGGCCCGCCTGGGTCGTCGGCTCGATCGCGGCCGCCGTCCTTCTCACGGGCGGCGGCACCGCCTACTGGGCGTCCGCGGCCCAGGGCGACGGCGCTTCGGCGCGGCGTACGGGTGACAGCGCGGCCTCCGCGCCCCGTGACGCGGGAGACCCCTCGGGTCCGGGCATCGCGCCCGGGGAGCCTGATCCGTCCGGCTCGGGCGTGGTCTACCGGGCCGACGTGAAGCTGCCCGAGGCGCCGGCGACGGCGCCCGCCTACCGCGTGTCCGGTGAGGTCGCGGAGGCCGACGTGGCACGGCTCGCGGCGGCTCTGGGCATCTCGGGCACGCCGCGGCTGGAGGGGGACGTCTGGCTGGCCGGGGAGGCCGCCGACGGCTCCGGGCCGAGGCTCACCGTGGCCCGTACGGCTCCGGGCACCTGGAACTTCAACCGCTTCCAGGCCGGCGGCGACGGCGCGGGCAGCGGCGCCGGGGACGACTGCGTGCGCGGCAAGGACACCTGCGGACCCGCCACGCTCCCCCGGAACGGGGGCGGTTCGGGCGGGAGCGGCAAGCCGGTCTCCGAGGAGGCGGCCAAGGCCGCCGCGGGCCCGGTGCTGGCCGCCCTGGAGCAGGGCGGCGCGAAGCTGGACGCGCGGCTCACCCAGGGTGCGGTGCGGGTGGTGACCGCGGACCCGGTGGTCGGCGGGCTGCCCACCCAGGGCTGGTCCACCAAGGTGAGCGTGGGCGCGGACGGCTCGGTGGTCGGCGGCAACGGCGAGCTGAAGGCGCCGGTACGGGCGGCCGAGCAGCCGGTGGTCGGGGCCGTGGAGGCGCTGGCCCGGCTGAACGCGAGGTCGGGCGGCGGGGGCGGCAGCCCCGAGCCCAGCGGCTGCGCGAGCGCGGTGCCGCTGACGGCGGACACCGCGGAGGGCGCCACGGACACGGTGCCGTGCAATCCGGAGCCGCGGCCCATGAAGCCGCCGCGCACGGAGACGGTGAAGGGCGCGGTGCTCGGGCTGGCCCCGGGGACGGTCGAGGGATCGCGGGGCCTGGTCCCCGCGTGGCTGTTCGAGGTGGCGGGCCAGGGCGGCGGCCCCGGCCACACGGTGACCGAGCCGGCGTCCGCGCAGCAGGGCACGCCGGGCCCCAAGGACGGCCGTACGGTGCCCGGGTTCTCGTACAAGGAGGAGGACCGGAAGCTGACGGTGAACTTCTGGGGCAGCGTGTGCAGCACCTACGCCGTGGAGGCGCGGGAGCAGGCGGAGTCGGTCCTGGTGAAGATCACGGACACGCCGAACAAGCCTGGTCAGGCCTGCATCATGCTGGCGGAGGAGCGGTCGCTGTCGGTGACCTTGAAGGAGCCGCTCGGCGACCGGAAGGTGCTGGACGCCACGACGGGCAAGCCGCTGCCCCGGCAGTAGCGGCCCCCGGCGCGGGCAATGGGCGAGGGCCCGTCCCCGGTCGGATGCGACCGGGGACGGGCCCTCGTCGTGCGGGCGGTTCAGGCTTAGCTGAACGAGTCGCCGCAGGCGCAGGAGCCCGTGGCGTTGGGGTTGTCGATCGTGAAGCCCTGCTTCTCGATGGTGTCGACGAAGTCGATGGAGGCGCCGCCCAGGTACGGGGCGCTCATGCGGTCCGTGACGACCTTCACACCGTCGAAGTCCTTCACGACGTCGCCGTCGAGGGAGCGCTCGTCGAAGAAGAGCTGGTAGCGCAGGCCGGAGCAGCCGCCGGGCTGGACGGCGACGCGGAGCGCCAGGTCATCGCGGCCTTCCTGCTCCAGCAGGGTCCTGACCTTCTCGGCGGCGGCGTCGGACAGGAGGATGCCGTCGCTCACAGTGGTCTTGTCGTCCTGTACGGACATCTGCATTCACTCCCGAAGTGGGCGGCTCCCCGCCGGGGGGCGGGGAAACGTCGGACTCTTGCCGTCGGTGGCAACGAGCGGGACCGCGGATTCATTCCGGGACCCGACGCTTGTTTCAGATATTCATGCTCGCACACCGAGCCCGGGCGCGGGTGCGGCGAATCGAGGGCTGATGCGTCACATTGACACTATCGGCATCGTCAAACTGACGTGAAGCGGTTATGATAGATAGCGTCAAGTAGACGAGAAGTGTCGAAGCGATGATCCTGAAATCCCTCGTCGCAGAACAGAAAGGGTGCGTGTCGTGACCACCGCCCAGCCGTTGGACGTCCAGCCGACGCCCCTTGCCCTGCTGCTGCTCGGCCGTGAGGCCGACCCCAAGAGCGAGCGGGGGGTGGAGTGCCCCGGCGATCTGCCCTCGCCGTCGGACCCGGATCTCGTGGAGCGCGCCCGCGCGGCCAAGGAGAAGCTCGGGGACAAGGTCTTCATCCTCGGCCACCACTACCAGCGTGACGAGGTCATCGAGTTCGCCGACGTCACCGGTGACTCCTTCAAGCTGGCCAAGGACGCGGCCGCCAAGCCGGAGGCCGAGTACATAGTCTTCTGCGGCGTCCACTTCATGGCCGAGTCCGCGGACATCCTGACCTCGGACGACCAGAAGGTGGTCCTGCCGGACCTGGCCGCCGGCTGCTCGATGGCCGACATGGCCACCGCCGAGCAGGTCGCGGAGTGCTGGGACGTACTGACCGAGGCGGGCATCGCCGGCTCGACGGTCCCCGTCTCGTACATGAACTCCTCCGCCGACATCAAGGCCTTCACGGGCAAGCACGGCGGCACGATCTGCACCTCGTCCAACGCCAAGAAGGCCCTGGAGTGGGCGTTCGAACAGGGTGAGAAGGTGCTCTTCCTCCCGGACCAGCACCTGGGCCGCAACACGGCCGTCCGCGACATGGGCATGTCCCTGGACGACTGCGTGCTCTACAACCCGCACAAGCCGAACGGCGGCCTGACCGCCGAGCAGCTGCGCGACGCCAAGATGATCCTGTGGCGCGGGCACTGCTCGGTCCACGGCCGGTTCTCGGTGGACTCGGTCAACGACGTCCGCGCCCGCATCCCCGGTGTGAACGTCCTGGTCCACCCCGAGTGCAAGCACGAGGTCGTGGCGGCCGCGGACTACGTGGGCTCGACGGAGTACATCATCAAGGCGCTGGAGGCGGCTCCGGCCGGCTCCAAGTGGGCCATCGGCACCGAGCTGAACCTGGTCCGCCGCCTGGCGAACCGGTTCGCCGCCGAGGATAAGGAAGTCGTCTTCCTCGACAAGACGGTCTGCTTCTGCTCGACGATGAACCGCATCGACCTCCCTCACCTGGTGTGGACGCTGGAGTCCCTGGCCGAGGGCAACCTCGTCAACCAGATCCAGGTGGACAAGGAGACCGAGAGCTTCGCGAAGCTCGCACTGGAGCGCATGCTCGCCCTCCCGTAGCCGCGGGCCGCACCCGCGGCTTCCGTGCCACGTGCAGAAGGGGCGCCCCCGGCCGGGGCGCCCCTTCTGCTGTTCCCGCCGCCGGACGGCGCGGGCCCCGCGGGGCCCGCGCCGTCCGGTCAGACCTTGGCGGGCTCGCCGTCCTCGTCGGTCGCGGCCGGAGCGGCCGGGACCACCGTCAGGCGGGCCGCGCGCTTCGCGGAGCGCTTGGCGCGGCGGCGTTCCTTGCGCAGCTCCACCATCGTGTAGAGGGTCGGCACCAGGAGCAGCGTCAGCAGGGTGGAGCTGACCAGGCCGCCGATCACCACGACCGCGAGCGGCTGCGAGATGAAGCCGCCCTCGCCGGTGACGCCCAGCGCCATCGGCAGCAGCGCGAAGATCGTCGCCAGGGCCGTCATGAGGATCGGCCGCAGACGGTGCCGGCCGCCCTCGACGACCGCCTCGACGACGCCGAGGCCCTGGGCTCGGTACTGGTTGACGAGGTCGATCAGGACGATCGCGTTGGTCACGACAATGCCGATGAGCATCAGCATGCCGATCATCGCCGGGACGCCCATCGGGGTGCCGGTGACGAGGAGCAGGCCGAGTGCGCCGGTCGCCGCGAACGGGATGGACACCAGCAGGATCAGCGGCTGGACGAGCGAGCGGAAGGTCGCCACCAGCAGCATGAAGACGATCGCGATGGCCGCGAGCATGGCGAGGCCGAGCGAGCCGAACGCCTCGTCCTGGTCCTCGGAGACGCCGCCGATGGAGGCGGTGGCGCCCTCGGGCAGGTCCAGGGCCTTCAGCTTCGTCTGGAGCTCGGCGCTGACCGCGCCCGTGTTGTCGCCCTGCGGGCGCGCCGTGACGGTCGCGGCGCGGGCGCCGTCGATCCGGGTCATCGCGACCGGGCCGGGGACCTCCTTGACCTCGGCGATGTCGCCGAGCTTGACCGGGCCGACCGGGAGCGCCTGCAGTTCGGCCAGGGTGGTGGCCGGCTGCGCGGACCTGATGACGATGTCCCGCTCGGTGTCGTCCAGTACGGCCTTGCCCGCCGGGTTGCCCCGTACGGCCTGGGCGACGAGTCCGCCGAGCGCGGCCTGGTTCAGGCCCGCCTCCGCCGCCTTGGGGGTGGCCGTCACCGAGATCCGGGGCACGGACTGGGACAGGTCACTCTGCACGTCGGTGACGTTGTCGAGCTTGGCCACCTCGGCGCGGACCTGCTCGGCGGCCTTGGCGAGGACCTCGCCGTCGCCGGCCTTGACGACCACGCTGAGATTCTGGCTGCCGAAGGCGTCGCCCGCCGTGATGCGGGTCTCGCCGATGCCGTCGAGGGCGGCCAGCTGGTCCTCGATCCGCTTCTTCACGGCCTCGCCGTCGCCGGCGTCCTTGAGCGTGACCTGGTAGGAGGCCTGGTTGGAGCCGGTACCGCCGCCGAAGGCCGCAAGGAAGCCGGAGGAGCCGACGGTGACCTGGTAGCTCTTGACGCCGTCGACGGAGCCCAGCACCTTTTCGACCTTGCGGCTCGCCTCGTCGGCGGCGGCCAGCGAGGTGCCCGGGGCGAGTTCCTGCTTGACCGTCAGAAGGTCCTGCTCGCCCTGGTCGAAGAAGTTGGTCTTCAGCATCGGCGTCATGCCGAAGGTGCCCAGGAGGACGACCACCGCGATGGCCACACTGGTCAGGCGGCGCCGGGTGGCGAAGCCCAGGACGCGGACGTAGAGACGCTGGAGGCGGCTGCGCGACTCCTTCTCCTCGGCCTCGCGCCGGATCTTCGCGACGCTCTCGGCGTCCCCGTCGGTGATGCCCTTGGGTGCGCCGAGGAACCAGTACGACAGGACCGGAACGACCGTCAGGGAGACCAGCAGCGAGGCCAGCAGGGCCGCGGTGACGGTGAGCGAGAAGGATCCGAAGAGCTCGCCGATCATGCCGCCGGTCAGGCCGATGGGCAGGAACACGGCGACGGTGGTGAGCGTGGAGGAGGTGACCGCGCCGGCGACCTCCTTGACCGCGGCGATGATCGCGGCTTCACGCTCCTCGCCGTAGCCGAGGTGGCGCTTGATGTTCTCCAGGACCACGATCGAGTCGTCGACGACCCGGCCGATGGCGATGGTCAGCGCGCCCAGGGTCAGCATGTTGAGCGACAGGTCGCGGGTCCACAGCACGATGAGCGCGAGGACCACGGACAGCGGGATGGACACCGCGGTGACCAGCGTGGAGCGCAGCGAGGCCAGGAAGACCAGGATCACGATCACCGCGAAGAGCAGGCCGAGCATGCCCTCGGTGGTGAGGCTGGAGATGGACTTGGCCACCGCCGGGCCCTGGTCGCTGACGACGGTCAGGTCGGCGCCGGAGCCGAGTGTGGAACGCAGCTCGGGCAGCTTGTCCTTGACGGCGTCGGAGATGGCGACGGCGCTGCCGTCCTTGTCCATGGTGAGGACGAGGGCGAGGCTGGGCTTGCCGTTGGTGCGGGTGATGGAGACGGCCTTGGCCGGCTCCTGCTTGACCACGGCGACGTCGCCGAGGCGGACCGCGGGCTTGCCCGGGCCGGGGCTCAGCCGCAGGTCCTCGACCTGGGCGAGGGAGGTGAAGCCGTTGCCGACGCGGACGGTGCGGTTCTTGCCCGCCTCGTCGAAGGAGCCGGCAGGGACGGCGGCGGCGCCCGCCTGCAGGCCCTGCGCGAGGGCCGCGCCGTCGAGGCCGGCGGCGGCGAGCTTGGCGTCGTCGGGCGTGACGGTGACCTGGAGGTCCTGGACCCCGTCGACGCTGACCTGACCGACGCCCTCGATGTCCGACAGGACGGGCACGACGGACTTCTCCAGCTGGTCGGCGAGCGCCTGCTGGTCCTTGTCGGAGGTGACGGCCAGGATGACCGTCGGGATGTCGTCGGTGGAGCCGGCCACCACCTGCGGGTCCACGTCGGCGGGCAGCCGGACGCGGGCCCGGTTGACGGCCTGCTGGACGTCGGCGACGAGCTGCTTGGTGCCGCTGTCGCCGTAGTCGAAGGTGGCCATGATGAGGGCGTTGCCCTCGCTGGCGGTGGAGGTGATGCCGGTGATGCCGTCGACGCCCTTGAGCATGGCCTCGATCGGTTCGACGACCTGCTTCTCCACCACGTCGGGCGAGGCGCCCTGGTACGGCGCGAGCACGGACACCATCGGGAGTTCGATGGAGGGCAGCAGCTGCTGCTTGAGCTGCGGGACGGCTACGGCGCCGAAGAGGAGCGCGACGATCGACACGAGGCCGACCAACGCCCTTTGGGCAAGGCTGAAGCGGGACAGCCAGGACATGGGTATGGGATCTCTCTGCAGTGGCGAACGCGAGGGCACTCCCACCCTGTCCCATGGCGGAGGCCGGTTTCATCGCTCGCAGGTCCTGTCCTTATGTGTGGCATACCGCGTCTGGAGTACGCGGCGCTCCTCCGCTGCTACTCCACGCGGGGCCGGACAAGTCCCGATTCGTAGGCGATGACCACCAATTGCGCCCTGTCGCGGGCGCCGAGCTTGGCCATGGCCCGGTTCACGTGCGTCTTGACGGTGAGGGGGCTGACCTCCAGCCGGGTGGCGATGCCGTCGTTGGACAGCCCTGCGGCGACGTGTACGAGGACCTCGCGCTCCCGCACGGTCAGCGCGGCGAGCCGCTCCGCGTGGTTCCCGGCCGCGGCGCCGGCGGCGGCCGGGTCGGCGCCGCCGCCCTGGGCCAGGAAGGTGGCGATGAGCCCCTTGGTAGCGGCCGGCGAGAGCAGCGCCTCGCCGGCGGCGGCGACGCGGATGGCGTTGAGCAGCTCCTCAGGCTCGGCGCCCTTGCCGAGGAAGCCGGAGGCGCCCGCCCGCAGGGCCGAGACCACGTACTCGTCGACCTCGAAGGTGGTCAGCATCACCACGCGCACGGCGGCGAGTTCGGGTTCGGCGCTGATCATCCGGGTGGCGGCGAGCCCGTCGGTGCCGGGCATCCGGATGTCCATCAGCACGACGTCGGGCCGCTCCTGCCGGGCGACGGCGAAGGCCTGCGCCCCGTCGGAAGCCTCCCCGACGACCTCCATGTCGGGCTCGGAGTCGACGAGCACCCGGAAGGCGCTGCGCAGCAGGGCCTGGTCGTCGGCGAGCAGCACCTTGATGGGCGCGCCGGGCTCGGCGGGCGTCGCGGAGGGCAGGTCCGTCGGAGTGTGTTCCACGGGGTGAGGGTACGCGGGGTGGGGGTACGCGGGGTGGGGGTACGCGGGCCCGCCGGCCGTCCCGTCGGGCAGGACGGATCTCAGCCGAGGGCGAGGACGACGAGGGCGGTGGTCGCCGCCACCTCGGCCAGGGCGCCGAACACGTCGCCGGTGACCCCGTCGAAGCGGCGTACGCAGCGGCGCAGCAGCAGTTCCGCGGCGAGCAGGGCCGCCAGGACCGCCGCCGCGGACCGGGCCGCGGCGGGCAGGCCCGCCGGGAGGGCGGCGGCCGCAGCCGCGGCGGTGACGAGGACGGCGAGGGCGGCGGCCGCGGCGCGCGGGACCACCCCGGCGACCGCGGCGCCGAGCCCCTCGGGGCGGGCGGGCGGGACGCCTTCGCGGGAGGCCAGGGTCATGGCGAGGCGGGCGGTGACGGCGGCGAGGGCGGCGGCGAGGGCGCCGCGGATCCAGCTGTCGGCGTAGATCTCGCAGAGGGCGGCCGTCTGCACGAGCAGGACGACGACCAGGGCAATCACGCCGAAGGGCCCGATGTCGGACTTCTTCATGATGCGCAACGCCTCGTCGGCCGGTTTGGCGCTGCCCAGCCCGTCGGCGGTGTCGGCCAGTCCGTCCAGGTGGAGGCCGCGGGTCAGGGCGGCCGGTACGGCGGCGGTGACGGCCGCCGCGAGCAGGGGCCCGGCGCCGAGCAGCAGGAGAAGCACCCCGGGCAGGGCCGCGAGCACGCCGACGGCCAGCCCGGCGAGCGGGGCGCAGACCATTCCGGTGCGGGCCGCGGGGCGGTCCCAGCGGGTGATGCGGGCCGGCAGCACGGTGAGGGTGCCGAAGGCGAAGCGCACGCCGTCGCGGAACGAGGCGCGTTCCGCGGGCGGCGTGAGGGGCGGATCGTCGAACGAATCTGTCATCGGCGCGAACGCTACCCGCTCGGAGCGGGCGGTAAATTACCCATTACGTTCCAAATAGGGAGTCAGTGGGATGGGTCACTGGTGGTATCGGAACATCCTTGAGCCGGGGAAGCTGCCCCTGCTGCTCGCCCTGATCTCCTTCGTGACGTCGTTCCTGGTCACCCGTGGGATCACCCGCACGATCCGGGCCGGTCGCGGCCCCTTCAAGAACGTCACGCCGGGCGGCCTGCACATCCACCACGTGGTGCCGGGCGTGATCCTCGTGATCATCGGCGGGTTCGGTGCGATCGGCAGCGCCCGGCACGGCTTCGGAGCTGCCCTCTCTGCCGTGATCTTCGGGCTGGGCGCGGGCCTGGTCCTGGACGAGTTCGCGCTGATCCTGCACCTCGACGACGTCTACTGGAGCGAGCAGGGCCGCAAGAGCGTGGAGATCGTCGTCGTGACGGCCGCGGTGGTGGCCCTGGTCCTGGGCGGGTTCGTGCCGTTCGGGGTGAACGACCTGACGCCCGAGGAGCGCCAGAGCCGCGGGCTGGTCGTGATGAACGCGGCCGGCAACTTCTGTCTGGCCCTGATCGCCCTGTGGAAGGGCAAGGCGCGCACCGCGCTCTTCGGCGTCGTCATCCCCTTCGTGGCGCTGGTCGGTGCAATCCGGCTGGCCCGGCCCGGCTCCCCGTACGCGAACCGCTTCTACGGGAACCGGCCGCGCGCCCGGGCCAGGGCCGGGCTGCGGGCGTTCCACCACGACCGGCGCTGGACGAGGCGGCGGCGCAGGTTCGAGGACTTCATCGGCGGCGCCCCGGACCCGCGGCCGGTGTCCCTGGAGAAGCCGCCGCTGCCCCTGGAGAAGCCGCCGGCATCGCCGGAGAAGCCGCCCGAGCAGCAGGGCTGAAGGCGCGGGGCCGCGGGGCACGCCCTCCGTCCGACGCGCGACGGCGGGCCCTCCCCTGCCCCGGGAAAGGCCCGCCGTGGTGTCGGTGGGTGGGGCCGGTCCGTTCTCAGCCCGGGATCAGGCCGTCGTCGCTGAGCATCTCCCTGACCTCGTCGAGGCTCGCGTCGGGCGCCGGCAGGATCAGCTCGGACGGCTCCAGCGCGTCGTCCGGGAGCGGCGTACCCAGCCGTCGTACGGCGTCGAGGAGAGCGCCCAGCGTGCGCCGGAAGCCCGCCTCGTCACCGGACTCCACCTCTGCGAGCAGTTCGTCGTCGAGCTTGTTCAGCTCGGGGAAGTGGCCGTCGGCCACCTCCACCTGGCCTTCCCCCATGATGCGTACGATCACGACGGGCCCCGTCCTACTGCTTGTCGAAGCGGTGCTGGTTCTGCGGCTGCTGGGCGTCGCCCTGGGCGCCGCCCTCGATGGCCTGCTGCTGCGCGGACGGACCGCCGGCCAGCTCCGCCTTCATCCGCTGGAGCTCCAGCTCCACGTCCGTACCGCCCGACAGGCGGTCCAGCTCGGCCTGGATGTCGTCCTTGGAGCCCAGGCCGCTCTGGTCGTCGAGCGCGCCGGAGGCCAGCAGCTCGTCGATCGCGCCGGCGCGGGCCTGCAGCTGGGCGGTCTTGTCCTCGGCCCGCTGGATGGCCAGGCCGACGTCGCTCATCTCCTCCGAGATGCCGGAGAAGGACTCCGCGATCCGGGTCTGGGCCTGGGCCGCGGTGTAGGTGGCCTTGATGGTCTCCTTCTTCGTGCGGAAGGCGTCCACCTTGGCCTGGAGCCGCTGCGCGGCCAGCGTCAGCTTCTCCTCCTCGCCCTGGAGGGTCTGGTGCTGCACCTCCAGGTCGCTGACCTGCTGCTGGAGCGAGGCGCGCCGGGACAGGGCCTCGCGGGCCAGGTCCTCGCGGCCCAGGGCGAGTGCCTTGCGGCCCTGGTCCTCCAGCTTGCCGGACTGGCTCTGCAGCTGGTTCAGCTGCAGTTCGAGGCGCTTGCGGGAGGTCGCCACGTCGGCGACCCCGCGGCGCACCTTCTGCAGCAGTTCGAGCTGCTTCTGGTACGAGTAGTCGAGGGTTTCGCGCGGGTCCTCGGCCCGGTCAAGGGCCTTGTTCGCCTTCGCGCGGAAGATCATCCCCATACGCTTCATGACACCGCTCATGGGCTTCGCGCGCCCCCTTCTAGACGGACTGTGCTCCAGGTCACCGACAGGACCCACAGTACGGGCCCTGTCTCCATTACCGCACTGTTCGAGGACGGATGCGCTCCTCCTCCAGGACGACTACGCCTCCGCCGTGTCAGGCGTGAGGAGTAGGTGGGTCCCCGACCGTGCGGAGGGATGGCCGCCGCACGGACCGTGCACAGTGAAGGACGCCCGCCGTTGCCGGATCGTTCCCCGCCGGGGTGGGGCCCGTGCCCGCAACCACGTAGGCTTGGGTTTTGTGTTTGGTAGCCGCTCCTCCAAGGAAGAGAAGGCCGCCGCCACCGACAAGGTGAGCGCCGACCTCTCGCAGCCCCGTGACCCGCAGGCCCCCAAGGGCCGCCCTACGCCGAAGCGCGCCGTGGCACAGTCGCAGCGCAAGTCCGTCGTGGCCTCGACCGGCAACCGCAAGGAGGACGCGAAGCGAGCCCGTGAGCGTCGCCGTGTGGAGATGGCCAAGCAGCGCGAGGCGCTGGCCAACGGCGACGAGCGGTACCTGCCGGCCCGGGACAAGGGTCCCGTCCGCAGGTACGTCCGCGACTTCGTGGACTCCCGCTTCTCGGTCGCCGAGATGTTCCTGCCGCTGGCGGTGGTCATCCTCGTGCTCAGCATGGTGCGGCAGCCCGCGATCCAGAACATCGCGCTGCTGCTGTGGCTCGCTGTGATCGCGCTGATCATCCTCGACTCCATCGGCCTGGTGTTCCGCCTGCGCAAGGCGCTCAACCAGCGCTTCCCGAACGAGCCGCGCCGCGGCGCCGTCGCGTACGGCCTCATGCGCACCCTGCAGATGCGCCGGCTGCGCCTGCCGAAGCCGCAGGTCAAGCGCGGGGAACGGCCCTGAGCGGAGGGACGCCCGGCGCGTCGGGGGAAGGCTTCGCCGAGGGGGCAAGGCTCTGGCTGGAGGGCCTGGGCGGACTGCGCAACGCGGTCCGTCAGGAGCTCGTGGGCCGGCAGGTCGACGAGCAGATCGCGCAGCGCTTCCCCGTGGGGCAGCGGCTGCGCGTTCTCGACGTCGGCATGGGCCAGGGAACCCAGGCGCTGCGCCTCGCCCGTGCCGGGCACAAGGTGACGGGCCTGGAGCAGGACCCGGGCATGCTGGCCGTCGCCCGTGAGGCGCTGGCCGTGGAGCCCGCGGGGATCCGGGACCGGGTCGAGCTGCGGGAGGGGGACGGGCGCGAGACCGGCGCCCACTTCCTTCCGGGCAGCTTCGACGTGGTGCTGTGCCACGGAGTACTGATGTACGTACCCGAGCCGGACGCCATGCTCGCCGGGCTGGCCCGGATGCTGGCCCCGGGCGGACTGCTGTCCCTGCTGGTGCGCAACGGCGACGCGCTCGCCATGCGGCCCGGCCTGGACGGCGACTGGAAGGCCGCGCTGGCCGCCTTCGACAGCACCGACTACACGAACCGGCTGGGCCTGGACGTACGCGCCGACCGGCTGGCCGGGCTGACCGCGACACTGTCGGGGATCGGTGCGCCGCTGCAGTCCTGGTACGGCGTACGCGTCTTCACCGACGGCACCGAGGCGGGCGAGACCCTGCCGCCCGACGAGGAGCTGGAGCAGCTGCTGGCCGCCGAGGACCGCGCGGGCCGCACCGACCCCTACCGGGGTGTCGCCGCGCTGCTGCACCTGTGCGGAGTCCGGGGCTGAGCACCGCACCGGACGGCCCCCTCGGTCGATGACCGAGGGGGCCGTCCCGGCTGTGCCGGCTGTGCCGTGCTCCGGCGGGGTCAGGCCTCCAGCGCGGAACGCAGGCTCATCGTGTAGAGCTCGGTGCCGCTGTCGTCGGACAGCTTCACCTGTTCGGTACCGCCTTCCAGCAGGTCCTTCCAGTACTCGCCGATCCAGGACTCCGCGTCGCCCTGCGTGGTGAACTCCTCGGGTACCACCGACGGGCTCGTCTCCGCGCCGTCGGCCGTCTCGAACCGCCACGTCCACGCCATGTCCGCCTCCGTTGCTCGTCCGCTGCTCACACGCTTCTCGCCTTGAGTGTGCCCGCAGAGTAACCGGGCGCGCAGCAGTCTCCGCGACGCGGGAGGATCATCCTGTGGAACTCACTCTGCTCGGCACCGGTACCCCCGAGGGCCTGCCCCGCCCCGGCTGCCCCTGTGCGGCCTGCGCCGTCTGCGTCGGTCCGCGCTCCCGCGCGGCCACGGCGGTCCTCGTCGACGGCGCGCTGCTGCTCGACCTGACTCCCGGTGCGGTGCTGGCCGGCGCCCGGGCCGGGCATTCGCTGTCCGGGGTGCGGCAGGTCCTGCTGACCCACCCGCACGACGGGCCCGCGGTGGAGCTGCCCCCGGGGCTGCCGACCGCCGGGCGGGTGCCGGACGGGCAGGAGCTGTCGGTGATCTCCGGGCACCGGGTGCGGGCGGTGCCGATGGACGCGCCGGGCACCGGGTACGAGGTGGTCGGCCCGGACGGCGGCCGGCTGCTGTACCTGCCGCCCGGCGGGGCGCCGGCCGGGACCGACGGGCGGGGCGGGCAGCGCCCGTACGACGTGGTGCTCGCCGATGTGCCGGGCCGGCCCGAGGCTCTGGCCCGGCTGCGGGCGGCCGGGGCCGTCGGCCCGGCCACGGACGTGATCGCCGTCCACCTCGACCACGACGTGCCGCCGGGCCGGGAGCTGGAGCGCCGGCTGGCGGCCTCGGGGTCGCGGGCGGTGCCGGACGGGACCACCGTGGTCGTCGGGGAGTACCACGCGGCGGCGGACGTGCCGCGCCGCACGCTGGTGCTGGGCGGGGCGCGCTCGGGCAAGTCGGTGGAGGCGGAGCGGCGGCTGGAGTCCTTCCCCGAGGTGGTCTACGCGGCCACCGGGGGCACCCGGGACGGGGACGCGGAGTGGGCGCGGCGGGTCGGTCTGCACCGGGAGCGCCGGCCGGCGAGCTGGCGGACGGTGGAGACGTGCGACCTGGTCCCGCTGCTCGCCGCCGACGGGCCGCCGCTGCTGGTCGACTGTCTGGCGCTGTGGCTGACCGACGCCATGGACCGGGCCGGGGCCTGGGACGACGAGGTGTGGGCCGAGCAGGGGCGGCGGCGGCTGGGTGAGCGGACCGCCGATCTGGTGGCGGCGGTGCGCGCCACCCGCCGCCAGGTGGTGCTGGTGAGCAACGAGGTCGGCTCGGGCGTCGTCCCGGCGACCGCCTCGGGCCGGCGTTTCCGTGACGAGCTGGGCCGGCTGAACGCGCGCGTGGCGGGCGAGTGCGAGCACGTCCTGCTCGTCGTCGCGGGGCAGGTGAGCGTACTGAAGGAGTAGGCCGCGGCGGACACTTCGCGCGGCTTGCCGCGGCCGGGAGGGGCCGGGTGCGGGCGGGCCCGCCGAGGCCTGAGGGAGGGCTTCACCGGCTGTACTCTCTGGCAGATGAGCACGCTGAATCTCGACGACTTCTCCGATCTGATCGAGCGTCCCGACGGGGGCGTCCGGCGTGACGCCGAGGAACGCCGTGAGCGCCTCGCCGTGCCGCCCGGTGCGCTGGGGCGGCTCGACGAGCTCGCCGAGTGGCTCGCCGCCGCGCAGGGGCAGGTCCCGGTCAGGGCCATCGAGCGGCCCCGCGTGGTGCTGTTCGCCGCCGACCACGGGATCGCCGCCCAAGGGGTCTCCGCCCGGGGCGCGTCCACCGCTCACGAGCTGGTGCGGTCCGTGCTCGACGGGACCAGCCCCGTCGCGGTCCTGGCCGGCCGGTTCGGCGCCACGATACGGATCGTCGACGCCGGGCTCGACTGCGATCCCGGGCTGCTCCCCGACGACGTGGTGGCGCACCGCGTCCGGCGCGGCAGCGGCCGGATCGACACCGAGGACGCGCTGACGGTCGAGGAGGCGCAGGCCGCGCTGCGGCTCGGCATGCGGATCGCCGACGAGGAGGCCGACTCCGGGACCGACCTGGTCGTCCTCGGCGACCTGAGCGTCGGCGGCACGACGGTCGCCGCGACCCTCGTCGCCGCCCTGTGCGGAACGGACTCGTCGGTGGTCACGGGCCGGGGCGGCCGACCCATCGACGACCTGGCCTGGATGCGCAAGTGCGCGGCGATCCGCGACGCGCTGCGCCGGGCCCGTCCGGTCCTGGGCGACCAGGTCGCGCTGCTGGCTGCGGTCGGCGGCGCGGACGTGGCCGCCATCACCGGATTCCTGCTCCAGTGTGCGGTGCGCCGTACGCCCGTCATCCTCGACGGTGTTGTTTCGGCCGCGTGCGGACTGGTCGCGCAGCGGGCCGCGTTCCGGGCTCCTGACTGGTGGCTGGCGGGTCAGGCGAGCGGCGAGCCGGGTCAGGCGAAGGCACTTGACCGAATGGCGCTCAACCCCGTGCTCGATCACGGCGTCACAGTGGGTGAAGGCACTGGGGCATTGCTGGCTCTCCCCCTCGTCCAGGCGGCCGCCGCTCTCGCGGCGGAGCTTCCTGAACGGGCGGTGGAGGAGCCGACGGAATGAGCCGCCGGGGTCCGCGGCCCTGACCAGGCTGTGGGCCCCGACCGCACCATCACGGACAGCGACGCCCCATATGATCGCTTTTTATGGGAGAGGTCCGTTTGACCAGCGCAGCGACCGACCGCACCGCCGTACCGGCGACGGGTCCGTCATCCGGAAGGAAAGAGACCGGCGGGGGCTCCGCCGGCAAGGCGGCGGGGGGCGGCCGGGAGGCCGGTCGGGGGAGCGCCCGCTCACAGCGCGGAGCCGCTTTCGCGGTCTGGTACCTGCGCGTCGTCACCTTCGTCAACTTCCTCAGCGCGGTGTGGGTCTCGCTCGGGCAGGACCTGCGGCGCCACAACATCGAGGACTTCTACACCCCGTACATGCTCACCGCGGGCTTCGCGTCCGGCCTGTTCACGCTGCTGCTGGCCGTCACCCTCGGCCGCCGCAAGCGGGCCTCCTGGATCCTGAACCTCGTCCTGAGCGGCCTCCTCGCACTGCTGCTCGCCTACGCGCTCTTCGCGTACGAGGAGATCCGCGAGCACCCGCAGAACTGGGTCTCCCTGGCCCTGACCGCCGCCTTCACCGGCGCCCTGCTGCTGGGCCGGCGCGAGTTCTACGCCAAGGGCGACCGCTCCAACCCGGCGTTCGCCGCCGCCGTCGCCGCCGTCGGACTGCTCGTCACCTCGCTCGTCGCGGCCCTGCTCGTGGGCGCCGCCAACACCTCCTCGGACAGCGCCGGCGTCTCCTTCCCGGAGCGCTGGAAGTACGGCGTGATGCGGCTGATCACCCTGGCCCCCGACGACCGGGCCTCCGCGGCGATCACGACGCCCGGCTGGGTGGACGTCTTCATCAACATCATGTCGATGCTGCTGCTGCTCGCCGTGCTGTTCGCCGCCTTCCGCTCGCGCCGCGCCGTCGACCCGATCAGTGAGGAGGACGAGGAGCGGCTGCGGGCGCTGCTGGCCCGGCAGGGCGACCGCGACTCGCTCGGCTACTTCGCGCTGCGCCGCGAGAAGTCCGTCATCTGGTCCCCCACCGGCAAGGCCGCCGTCACCTACCGCGTCGTCGGCGGGGTCTCCCTCGCCTCCGGCGACCCGATCGGCGACCCGGAGGCCTGGCCCGGCGCCATCGACCCGTGGCTGGCCGAGGCCCGCGAGCACGGCTGGGTGCCGGCCGTGATGGGGGCGAGCGAGGAGGCCGGGCAGATCTACGCCCGGCACGGCCTGGACGCCCTCGAACTCGGCGACGAGGCGATCGTGGAGACCGCGGAGTTCACCCTGGAGGGCCGTGCCATGCGCACCGTCCGGCAGGCGTACAACCGCGTCAAGCGGGCCGGGTACACGGTCCGCATCCGCCGCCACGCCGACATCCCGGCCGAGGAGATGGCCGAGCTGGTGCGCCGCGCCGACGACTGGCGCGACGGCGCGACCGAGCGCGGCTTCTCCATGGCGCTGGGCCGGCTGGGCGACCCCGCCGACGGCCAGTGCGTGATGCTGGAGTGCACCGACGGCAACGGCGAGCTGCGTGCCGTGCTGTCGTTCGTGCCGTGGGGGCCCAAGGGCCTGTCGCTGGACCTGATGCGCCGTGACCGGGACTCCGAGAACGGCCTGATGGAGTTCATGGTCATCGAACTCCTCGAACGCTCCAGGGAGATCGGGGTCACCCAGGTCTCGCTGAACTTCGCGATGTTCCGGTCGGTCTTCGAGCGCGGGTCCAGGCTCGGAGCGGGTCCGGTGCTGCGGATGTGGCGCTCGCTGCTGAGCTTCTTCTCCCGCTGGTGGCAGATCGAGTCCCTCTACCGGGCGAACGCCAAATACCGGCCGATCTGGGAACCGCGGTTCATGCTCTTCGAGAAGAGTTCGGACCTGCTGCGGATCGGTGTCGCGGCCGGACGGGCCGAGGGCTTCCTGGAGGCCCCCGGCCTTCCGAAGTGGCTGCACCGCAGACACCTGGAGACCCGCCGTTGACAGCGCGGAACACCACCCCACTGCGGCGGTTCGCCCGTCGTGAGTGGGGCCCCATGTTCTGGACCGTCCGTGACGCGCTCGTCCACGACACGTGGCGGGCGATCCCGATGACTCTGGCGGCGGTCTGCCTGACCTCGCTCTTCCAGATCGTCCAGAACACCTCGTGGGGGTTCCAGCCGGTGCAGGACCTCGGGTCGGTCAAGGCCGCCGACCCGTTCTGGCTGGCCCTGCTGCGCACTCCCCTGTCGCTGTTCGTCCCGGCCCTCGACCTGCCGGTGTGGGGAGCGCTGGCGCAGATCCTGCTGGTGTTCGGCATCGCGGAGATCTGCCTCGGCTGGTGGCGCACCCTGGTGATCGGCTACGTCGCCACCCTCGCCGGGACCACGTACGCGCGGATCGGCCTCGCGCTGGGCCCGGAGCACCCCTTCGGCCTGCCGGTGTCCGACCGCATCGTCAACGACACAGGGCCCTCGGCGGCGGTGGTCGGCCTCGCCATCTACCTCTGCTGGCGCTACCGGGCGTACCTGACCGGCGCCCTGGTGATCCTCGCCATGATCGGCGAGGTGCTGGTCAAGAACAACCTCGCGGGCAAGGAGCATCTGGCGGCCATCGCCGTCGTCATGGCCGCGTGCGTGGTCCGGGCGCAGTGGGGTCCGGTGCGGTCCCGTGTCCCGCTGGGGCAGGGCCCCCCGCCCTGATCCACAGGACGCGGCCCGGTGCCCGTCCGGGCAGGCCGTACCGTATCGGGGTGACGACAGACCTCGGGCGGTTCGCCCCCACCCGGCAGTGGATGCGGGCCCATCCGCTGGCCACCGATGCCGTGCTGGCGTTCGGCGCGCTCGTCGCCATGGTCGTCGGTTCCTTCGCCGATCCGCACGGCCCGCACGGGCCCACCTTCGGGACGCGCACCCCCGAGCCCTTCTCCCTGCTCCTGATGCTCCTCGGCTCGGCCGCGCTGGTCTTCCGGCGCCGGCAGCCGCGGGCCGTGCTCGCGGTGACCTGCGGGCTGTCGCTGCTGGAGCTGACCACCGGGGAGCCGCGGGCGCCCGTCGCCATGTGCACGGTGATCGCCCTGTACACGGTGGCGGCCCTCACCGACCGGCCCACGACCTGGCGGATCGGCCTGCTCACCATGGCGGGCCTGACCGGGGTGGCGATGCTCGCCGGGCCGCTGCCCTGGTACGCGCAGGAGAACCTCGGGATCTTCGCCTGGACGGGCATGGCCGCGGCCGCCGGGGACGCCGTGCGCAGCCGGCGGGCCTTCGTCGACGCCATCCGGGAACGGGCCGAACGGGCCGAACGGACCCGCGACGAGGAGGCCCGCCGTCGGGTCGCGGAGGAGCGGCTGCGGATCGCCCGGGACCTCCACGACGTGGTGGCCCACCACATCGCGCTGGTCAACGTGCAGGCCGGGGTGGCCGCGCACGTCATGGACAAGCGGCCGGACCAGGCCAAGGAGGCGCTGGCCCACGTACGGGACGCCAGCCGGTCGGCGCTGAACGAGCTGCGGGCGACCGTCGGCCTGCTGAGGCAGTCCGGAGACCCGGAGGCGCCGACGGAGCCGGCGCCGGGGCTGGGCGTCCTCGACGAACTGGTGGACACCTTCCGGCACGCCGGGCTGCCGGTGGAGGTGATCGTCCAGCTGGACTGCGGGACGGGGCCGCTGCCGGCCGCGGTGGACCTGGCGGCGTACCGGGTGATCCAGGAGGCGCTGACCAACGTGCGCAAGCACGCGGGGCCCGATGCGCGGGCCGAGGTGAGCGTGGTCCGGGTCGGCCCGTCGGTGGAGGTGACCGTGCTGGACGACGGGGGTACCGAGCCCGCCGCCACCGATCCGGGTGGCGGCCACGGCCTGCTCGGCATGCGGGAACGGGCCACGGCCCTGGGTGGCTCCTGCTCCACGGGCCCCCGCTTCGGCGGCGGCTACCGCGTCCACGCCGTCCTGCCGTGGGCCTGACCGCCGACCGGTCTCTCCCCGCCCCGGCCCTTCTCCACTTCCCGGGCTCCGCCCGGCCCCGCCCGGCTGCACCTGGCCCCTCTCGGAACGAGGCGGGGCAGTCGGCGGGCTGGGAGTGGCCGAGCAGGCCCGCAGGGCTAGGTCCTGTCTGGAGTTCCGGCGCGGGAGAAGGAGCGGCGGAACTCCAGACAGGGCCTAAGGGCAGGTCTTGCGCCACGCGTCGAGGTCGTACCGCTTCTGGATCGAGCTGAGCTTCGCGGCCCGCGTCTTCGTGCAGAAGCGGGATGTCGGCAGTTCGTACTCCGCGTGGAAGACGGCCTTGCCCGCTTCGACGAAGGGGGCCAGCCGGTCGCACTCGTCGTACTGCGCGCACTGCTCGTTGACGGCGAAGTCGAAGTCCCCGACGAGCTGCGGGATCTGGTCGAGGTCGTTCTTCAGGCCGACGGCCATGCCCCGGTCGTGGGCGAGCTTCGCGATCAGCCGGTTGTAGCGCAGCTGGTCGTCGGCGGTGAGCGGGAAGCCGGACGTGTTCTGGTAGCCGTCCATGTTGTCCGGCTCGACCGCGTCGAAGCCCTTCTCCCGGCACATGTCGAACCGCTTGGCCATCAGCGGTTCCAGTTCCGCGACCCGCCGGATGTCCAGCCAGCGCTCCCCCTCCCAGCCGTTGCCCTTGCCGAGCAGGTCCCGTGGGAACGCGTCCGCGTCCGGCCGCCAGTCCTCCCACGCCCCGGTCGAGAGGTAGCAGATGGTCTTGCGCCCGGCCTTCTTCAAGGCCGCCACCTGCTCCTTGGTGGTGTTGAAGCCGTCGACGTCGTAGACGGGCGCCTTGACCGAGGTGTCGAGCTGTCCGGTGAGCTGCCACTGCCAGCCGGTGCCGGGCGGGGGCTGCCAGCGTTGTCCGGGGGCGAGTTCCGGCCAGCGGTGCGGTTCGCCGTCGTCCTCGCCGTCCGGTCCGGCCGTGCAGGCGGCGAGCAGCAGCAGCGGCAGGACCAGCAGGAGCCGTAGCGGTCGCGGTGCCCTCATCCCGCCGCCTCCAGGGCGTACGGGAGGGTCCCCCACGGGTGCGGTCCGCTGCCCGGGACGGCGCAGTGCACGCCCGCACCCCGCTCCGCGGCCAGTTCCCCGGCGAGCCGGGCTGCGAGCTCGCCGGGCGGGACGGCGTAGACGAGGTGGCAGAACCGCTGGGCGGGGTGGTCGGCCGTCCAGGGCGGCGGCGGCGCGGCGTCCCGGTAGGCGTCCCAGGGCCCCTCGAAGGTGACGAGCAGGTCGGCGAGTTCGACGTATCCGGGATGTGGGTGGGCGCCGTGGTTGAGGACGAGGGTGTGGGCGCCCGCGGCCCGGGCGGCGACCGTGAGCCGCCGGTAGTGCGGGAGCAGTTCGGGGTCGGCGCAGGCCTGGTCGAGGAAGGCCCCGTCGGTGGCGTACCAGTCGCGGTGGCACAGCAGGTCCTGCACCACCGCGGCGTGCGGGCGCCGCCCGTAGTCGGTGTCTGCGTAGCCCAGCACGGGTACGCCGGCCTCCCGGAGCCGCTCGGCGACGAGGGCGAACCGCTCGTCGCGGGCGGCGCCGGGCCCGCTGTCGGGGTTGAGCACCACCGAGTGCAGCCGGTCCGCGCAGCGGATGAGCCGCTCCCAGGCGTCGGGCCGGTCGGCGGGATGCTCGTAGAGGGGCACCAGCAGCATGGGGTCCTTCTTCTCGTCCGTCTTGTACGTCTCGTGCGTCTCGTACGTCTCGTGCGTCATCGGTGGGCGGTCGCGCGGCCGAGGAGCAGGCAGACCAGGGTGGCCAGGGCCGCTGCGGCCGTGGCCGCCACGGCCAGCTGCACGACGCGGGGCTGGCCCAGCCCGGTCAGCAGGGCCAGGCTCTGGGCGACGGCGGCCGAGGCGCAGACCACGGCCGCGGGCCGGACGGCTCCGAAGGACTGCAGGAGCAGCCCGCTCCACATCACCGCCCCGAGCAGCAGCAGGGTGGCGACGCGGACGCCGGTGAGCCCGGGGGCTCCGGGCCACAGCAGGGTTCCGGTCAGTCCGAGGGCCAGCAGCACCGCCAGGTAGGTGCTCAGGCAGCGGGTCAGGGTGGTGAGCATCCGGGCCCGGAACTGCCGGGGCGAGCGGGCTCCCTGGAGCCCTGAGAGGCTGCCGCTGCGGAAGCGGTGCAGCAGCCACTCGGCGGGTCCCATGCTGAGGGTGAGGGCCACCGCCGAGGGTGCGGCGACGGCCTCCGCGGGGCCTCCGGCGAGTACCTCGCCCAGGGCGGCGTAGAGCACGAGCAGGCCGGTGCCGAGGCCGAAGACCCCGAAGGGCACCGAGTCCCCGAGCCGGGGCCCGCGAGGGGTGTGGTCCTCCTCGGCTCCGCGCAGCATCTGCCAGCGCACGGGGCCGACCCTGGCGGGCCGGCGGGTCGCCCGGCTCCGGATCCGGTGCGCGGCGGTCCGCAGCCCCTCGGCCAGCGGCAGTTCCCGTACGGCCAGGGTGCAGGCGGCCAGCAGGGACACCACGAGCAGGGCCACCCTCACCGGCACGGGCAGGTCGACGACGAGCACCGTCAGGGCGCCCGCGGCCATCGGGGCGAGGGCGGCGAGGAGCAGCCGCTCCCGGCCGAGGACCAGCAGGACGGTGGCGGCTCCTACGTAGAGGGCCTGTCCGGCGGCGAAGGCGTAGGAGAACGGCGGCCCGCCGGGCACGGCCAGCGCCGCGGCGGTGCCCAGCACGGCTCCGACGGGGGCGCCGACGAGCAGGGTCCGTCCGGCGGCGGCCCGGTCGCCGAGGCCGAGCCAGGAGTAGGCGCGGTGGGACAGGGTCTGGTCCCAGACCCAGCCGATGAGTGCCCCCGCGAGCAGGGTCAGTGTTCCGGCCGGCAGGCCGAGCCGGTCCTTGGGGCCTTCGAGGAGGGGCGCGCCGAGGAGGTAGGCCAGGCCGGGCAGGGCGAAGATGACGCCGCGCAGCAGGCAGGCGGCGAGGGAGACCTTCCAGGGGTCGGGGGCGGGCCCCGGCTCCGGGAAGGAGCGGGCCACGCGGGCGTAGAGCTCCTCGGCGAGGGCGAAGGAGTCGTGGCGGCCGTAGGTGAGCCGGATGAACTCGTCCGTCATGCCGTCGGATTCGAGGACGGCGGCGATCTCGTCCGGGTGGACGGCGGAGGCGATGAACACGTCGAGGCGTTCGGCCAGTTCGTCCATCGGGTCGGCGGCGGGCCCGGGACCCCCGGCACGCGGCCGGGGGATCGCCGGGAGCGTGCCGGAGCCGGGGCCCGGGCCGGAGCCCGGGCCGGGCGGTTTGAGCCAGAGGGATCCGCTCACCACAGGCTCCCGTCGGCGGCGAGTTCGCGGTACCAGGGGTCGGCGAGCCGCTGGGTCCAGGCGTCTCCGGCGTGGACGGGCAGGACGGGCTGGCCGGCGAGTTCCCGGTAGATGTGGCGGAAGCCGTCCACGGACTGGTGGAGGGTGAACTTCTCCACCACCCTGAGGCGGGACATCCGGCCCAGCTCGGCGCGGCGCCGGTCGTCGCGGAGCAGGGCGAGGGTGGCGCGGGCCATGGTCTCGGGCTCGCGCGGCGGGACGACCAGGCCGGTGTCCCCGACGGCTTCACGGACTCCGCCGACGTCGGTGGAGACGGTGGTGCGGCCGCAGGACATGGCTTCGATGATGCTGAAGGGGAAGCCCTCGCTGATGGAGGAGAGCATCACGATGCTGCCGGCCGCGTAGGCCCGGGCCACCTGCTCGATGCGGCCCTCGTAGGTGATCCCGTCGGTCACGCCGAGTTCGGCGGCGAGTTTCTCCAGGCGCAGCTTGTAGTCCTCGCAGCCGGCTGGGACGGGGCCGAAGAGGCGCAGCCGCAGGGCGGGCAGTTCCTCGCGCATGAAGGCGTAGGCCCGGATCAGGGTTTCGAGGTCCTTGATCGGGTCGATGCGGCCGCACCAGCTGAGGGTGGGCACGTCCGGTTCGGGTCCGGCCTCGGGGAAGGCGTGCGGGTCGACGCCGTTGTAGACGGTGCGGATCCGTGTCGAGTCGGCGCCTCCGCGCTCCTCCCAGCGGCGGTTGTACTGGTTGCAGGGGGTGATCAGGTCGGCCTGGCGGTAGCCCTCGGTGTTGAGTTCGCGGTAGAAGCCGAGCATGAGCGCCTTGACGGGCCAGCGCTGTTCGGCGGTGCGGTAGCCGAGGTAGCGCTCGCGCAGGTAGATGCCGTGCTCGGTGAGGAGGAAGGGCACCTCGTCGAGGTGTTTGGCGGCGAGGGCGGGAAGGGTGGCGAGGCCGCTGCTGACGGCGTGCGCGACGCTGTCGGGCGGGATGCGCACCGCGAGCGGGCGCAGTGCGTGTTCCAGCAGGTCGGTCGCGGTGAGCGCGTCGTGGATGGTGGGCGCCGCCTCGGCGGTGGGGAGTCCGGGCCGGGTCCAGACGTTCGTCAGGAGGCGCAGAACCGATTCGGAGCGCAGGGCCGGGGCGAGTTTTTTGGCGCGGGCCAGGAGGGCCAGTTCGCGCAGGGCCTCGGAGAAGGTGCGGTCGGCGGGGTCGGCCGGCGGGTGGAGGAGGGAGAGCAGGAAGCTCTCGTAGATCTGGGTGAAGCGGCGGTGGGCCCTGCCGCGCAGGGTGGAGCGGCGGCCGCGACGGCCCTTCGACGGGGGTGGCCCCCAGAGCGGGACGGCCGTGTGCCGGTAGACGTTGCGGGGCAGGTCCCAGGTGACCGGCTCGCGTCCGGAGCCGGTCAGGGCTATGACGTTGAAGTCGACCTCCGGCATGCCGCGGACCAGTTGGTCGCACCAGGTGCTGACGCCCCCGTGGACGTGTGGATAGGTGCCTTCGGTGAGCATGGTGACGTGACGCCCATGACTCATGCGGTGTGTCCCCCCAGGACGGAAAAAGGGGCCGGCGCCCGTGGTTCGCGGAGCGCCGGCGCTGGGTGCTACTCGGTCGTGTCGTGCGGGACGGTCAGCTGGGCAGCTTGAGCGTGACGGCGCTCTGCAGCAGCTCGGGGGCGGTCCAGGTGGAACGGCTGCCGGCGTAGGCGGTGCCGAAGTCCGCCGAGCCGAGCAGCATCTGCTTCCTGGTGCCGTTGGGGGCGGTGACCGGCGCGACGACTCCGGAGGGCGCCTTGATGGTGACGTCGTTGCCGATGCGGTAGGCCGTGACCTTGCCGCCGGCGAGGGCCTTGTCCCAGGCCGCGCGGCGCTGGAGCTCGACACCGGTGTCCTTCATGGACTGGTTGACGATCGGCGCGCTGGGCGCGTAGAGGGCCCGGTAGGTGTCGAGGACCTGGTTGAGCACCGGGTAGAGGGTCCGGTCCTCGGCGAGGTTGGACTGGTGGACGTAGTGCGGCCGCGGGTCGTTGGCCAGGACGTGCCGCAGGGCGGTGCGGGCCTCGGCCGGGACGATGTGGTCGAGGTAGCCGGTGTTGACGTCCAGCGGGGCCGGCAGGCAGGTGGACGTGGCCGGGTTGTCCTCGCAGACGCCGCTTCCGCCGTGGGCGCGGCTGGTGTAGATCCAGTTGTACTCGTCGGCCATCTCGGCGTTGGTGCCCGTGTTGTAGTACACGTTCATCGGGTGCCGGGGGACGGTGAGGGCCGAGCCGACCGCGCGCTGGGCGGGCTCGCGGGAGTTGTCGCTGCCGGCCCACTTGACCCCGTTGTCGGCGAGGGCGCCGGCCAGGTTGGGGTTGTCCACGGGCTGCTGGGGAGCGGTCTTGAGGCCCGAGTGTTCGCCGGTGACGAGTTCGGTCCTGTCGAGGGTGATGCCCTTGGACGCGGCCCAGTTGTTGTTGTCGCGGATCTGGGCGGAGATCTCGGCGCGGCTCATGTACTGGATCGCGCCCTGGGCGTCCTTCGTGCAGGTCCAGGGGATGACGGCGGTGTTCTGCACGCAGCCGAGGAACGGGTGGGTGTAGGTGTGGTTCATCCACCGGTACTTGGCGCGGTCGGCGACGAGCTGGGCGGTCAGCGCGTCGACGCCGCCGTTCTCCGCCTTCCACTCCTCGCCGGCGCCGCCGTTGAAGAGCATGTCCAGCTTGAAGTTCTTCGTCGTCTGCCACTGCGCCGCGTACACGGCGTCGGCGGCGCTCATCCGGATGGTGCTCTCCTGCCCCTCGCCGCCCGGGCAGGCGTAGTCGCCCGGCGTGCAGTTCAGCTCCTTGTTCCAGCGGGCGTCGGGGGCGAAGACGTCGTCGACGTGGACCGCGAAGTAGTTGCGGCTCTGGCCGAGGTGCACCCCCTGGGTCAGCCAGTCGACGATGCCGCGGGCGAGCAGCCGGAACTGCTGCTGGTACTGGTTGTAGCCGAAGGTGACGACCAGCTCGCTGCGCCCGTCGTGGGTGTACTCGCCGACGAGGGAGGCCCGTCCGGAGCCGACGGGGGCGTCGACGTAGCTGGTGTAGCCGGGGCGCGGCTTGCCCATGTAGCCGTAGCCCTCGGGGACCAGGGCGGAGTTGTCCTCGAAGGTGACCTGGCCGCCGAGGTAGGCGAAGGGGCCGGCCTGGCCGGCGGCGGTGACGGCGGCCTGGGTGCCGTCGAGCTGTCCGCTGTAGCCGCCGTTGTCGGTGTACTCCAGCCCGACGCCCGGGTGCGCCCAGGTGTAGGCGTCGACCTGGCGGATCCCGTACGTGGTCTCGTACGCGGTGAGCGCGGCCATCTCGGCGGAACCCTCGCCGAAGGGGTTCTCGTTGGGCAGGACCACGCCCTGGTACTTGGCGCGCGGCCGGCCGTCGACCGTGTCGCTGAGGAACGCCGCGTTGATGACGGGGCGGCCCGCGCTGCCCAGCTGGACGCGGGTGAAGGGCACTCCGGTGTCCTTGAGCTCCGCGGTGATCGCCTCGACCGAGCTGCCGCCGTCGTCGACGACGAGCACTTTCAGGTCGATCCGCGGTGGTGCCACGGCCGCCTGGGCGGTCGCGACGGGTACTGCCACGGACACCAGGGCAGCCGCGGCCATGACCGCGGCCAGCCTGTTCATCCGGTTCTTGTTGACCATTTCGGCCTTTCCCCCCGCAGGCGTCCCTCGACTCGGCCCTTGGCGGTCGGCCGGGCCGGGGAGGCTCTGTGGAAATCATGCAAAAGGACCCCGCGTCCCCTTGCGAGAGTGGACCGAGTCTTTCGGACCTCGTCAGGTCTACGAGGCAAACCTGGAGCAGAGTCCACGGATGGGTGAACCCGTTGACTGCTTGATCGAACACCTTGCCAAACCTTCGAGTGGCGTACGGGCGAGTCCGTGCGCGTAGGCTCCTTTCAGGCGGCCGTCGGGCCCCGAATACGATCGCTACGGACGGCCGTCCACCCACTCGGCCCACACACACAAACGGAAGCGAGACTTCACCACCGTGACTGCTCTTACTCTCAGCACTGCCGGCGCGGCGACGCTGCGCGCCGACGCCCTCGTCGTCGGTGTCGCCAAGGGCCCCAAGGGCGCGATCGTCGCCGCGGGCGCCGAGGCCGTGGACAAGGCGTTCGACGGCAAGCTCGCCGGTGTCCTCGACGCACTCGGCGCCTCGGGTGCCGAAGGCGAGGTCACCAAGCTGCCGGCCCCGGCAGGCCTCAAGGTCCCGGTCGTGCTGGCGGTGGGGCTCGGCTCCGTCCCCGAGAAGGACGAGTCGTTCGACGAGGAGGTGCTGCGCCGCGCCGCCGGCGCCGCCGCCCGCGCGCTGCACGGCAGCAAGAAGGCCGGCTTCGCCCTCCCGCTGGAGGACGCCTCCGCCGTCACCGCCGTCGCCGAGGGCGCGCTGCTGGGCGCGTACGCCTTCACCGCGTACCAGGGCGGCGAGAAGAAGGCCGGCAACGGCAAGGACTCCGGTCCCAAGCAGCCGCTCGCCGAGGTGGCGCTGCTGGGTGCCAAGCCGCGCGACAAGGAGCACAAGGCCGCCGCCGAGCGCGCCGCCGTCGTCGCGGCCGAGGTCAACGTCGCCCGTGACCTGGTGAACACCCCGCCGAACGACCTGACCCCCGAGGCCTTCGCCGCGGTCGCCTCCGCGGCCGCGAAGGAGAACGGCGTCAAGGTCCAGGTGCTGGACGAGAAGGCACTGGTCAAGGGCGGCTACGGCGGCATCATGGGCGTCGGCAAGGGCTCCGACAACCCGCCGCGCCTGGTGAAGCTCACCTACACGCATCCCAAGGCGGAGAAGACCCTGGCCTTCGTCGGCAAGGGCATCACCTACGACTCGGGCGGCATCTCCCTGAAGCCGGCCGGCCACAACGAGACGATGAAGTGCGACATGGCCGGCGCCGCCGCCGTCTTCGCCTCCGTCGTCGCGGCCGCGAAGCTGGGCCTGCGGGTCAACGTCACCGGCTGGCTCGCGCTCGCCGAGAACATGCCGTCCGGTTCCGCCACCAAGCCCGGTGACGTCCTGCGCATGTACAGCGGCAAGACCGTCGAGGTCCTCAACACCGACGCCGAGGGCCGGCTGGTCCTCGGTGACGCGCTGACCAAGGCCTCCGAGGAGAACCCGGACGCGATCGTCGACGTCGCCACCCTGACCGGCGCCATGGTGCTGGCCCTCGGCGACCGCACCTTCGGGATCATGTCGAACGACGACGCCTTCCGTACGTCGATCCACGAGATCGCGGAGGAGGTCGGCGAGTCCTCCTGGCCGATGCCGCTCCCCGCGGAGCTGCGCAAGACCATGGACTCCCCCACCGCCGACATCGCGAACATGGGTGTCCGCATGGGCGGCGGCCTGGTCGCCGGCCTCTTCCTCCAGGAGTTCGTCGGCGAGGGCATCACCTGGGCCCACCTCGACATCGCCGGCCCGGCCTTCCACGAGGGCGCGCCGCACGGCTACACCCCCAAGGGCGGCACCGGCTCGGCCGTGCGCACCCTGGTGCGGCTGGCGGAGCGGACCGCCACGGGCGACCTGGGCTGACGCAGCCGGTGTGACGCGTACCGCACCCCGTGGCCCGACCGGGTCCCGGGGTGCGTTCTGCCGACGACGAAATCCGTAGGTTTCTACGCAGCGGTAACCCTCGCTTCGGAGAGAACGCCCTCTCACAACGTGGGCCCGGCGTCCCGCGTTCCCCCGACAAATGCGAAGATGGGTTCTCGGCAGGACAGGGCCCCCACCACAGGGCCGAAGAAGCAAGCGGCCGATTACCAGCCGCCGCCCGGTCACAGAGGACCGGTGCCCGGCGCACATGCATGGAGGACGTGACGTGGCGAACGACGCCAGCACCGTTTTCGACCTAGTGATCCTCGGCGGTGGCAGTGGCGGTTACGCCGCGGCGCTGCGCGCATCCCAGCTGGGTCTGGACGTTGCCCTGATCGAGAAGAACAAGCTCGGCGGCACCTGCCTGCACAACGGCTGCATCCCCACGAAGGCTCTGCTGCACGCGGGTGAGATCGCGGACCAGGCGCGCGAGGCCGCCCAGTTCGGTGTGAAGGCCACCTTCGAGGGCATCGACGTCGCGGGTGTGCAGAAGTACAAGGACGAGGTCATCTCGGGCCTGTACAAGGGCCTGCAGGGCCTGGTCGCCTCCCGCAAGGTGACGTACATCGAGGGTGAGGGCCGCCTTTCCTCGCCGACCTCCGTCGACGTGAACGGCCAGCGCATCCAGGGCCGCCACGTCCTGCTGGCGACCGGCTCCGTGCCGAAGTCGCTGCCGGGCCTGGACATCGACGGCAACCGCATCATCTCCTCGGACCACGCGCTGGTCCTGGACCGCGTGCCCGAGTCCGCGATCGTCCTGGGCGGCGGCGTCATCGGCGTCGAGTTCGCCTCGGCGTGGAAGTCCTTCGGCTCCGACATCACCGTCATCGAGGGCCTCAAGCACCTCGTGCCGGTCGAGGACGAGAACAGCTCCAAGCTGCTGGAGCGCGCCTTCCGCAAGCGCGGCATCAAGTTCAACCTCGGCACCTTCTTCGACAAGGCCGAGTACACGGAGAACGGCGTGCGCGTCACGCTGGCCGACGGCAAGACCTTCGAGGCCGAGGTGCTGCTGGTCGCCGTCGGCCGCGGCCCGGTCTCGCAGGGCCTGGGCTACGAGGAGCAGGGCGTCGCGATGGACCGCGGCTACGTCCTGGTCGACGAGTACATGCAGACCAACGTGCCGACGATCTCGGCCGTGGGCGACCTCGTCCCGACCCTCCAGCTCGCGCACGTCGGCTTCGCCGAGGGCATCCTGGTCGCGGAGCGCCTGGCCGGTCTCAAGGCCGTCCCGATCGACTACGACGGTGTCCCGCGCGTCACCTACTGCCACCCCGAGGTCGCCTCCGTCGGCATCACCGAGGCCAAGGCCAAGGAGATCTACGGTGCGGACAAGGTCGTGGCCCTCAAGTACAACCTGGCGGGCAACGGCAAGAGCAAGATCCTGAAGACCGCGGGCGAGATCAAGCTCGTCCAGGTCAAGGACGGTGCCGTGGTCGGCGTCCACATGGTCGGTGACCGGATGGGCGAGCAGGTCGGCGAGGCCCAGCTGATCTACAACTGGGAGGCCCTGCCGGCCGAGGTCGCGCAGCTCATCCACGCGCACCCGACCCAGAACGAGGCGCTCGGCGAGGCCCACCTGGCCCTGGCCGGCAAGCCGCTTCACTCCCACGACTAGTTCGTCCCGGGCGCGACGACCACTTCCGCACTTTCGTAAGGAGCAACAGAAACCATGTCGGTTTCCGTAACCCTTCCGGCGCTCGGCGAGAGCGTCACTGAGGGCACTGTCACCCGCTGGCTGAAGGCCGAGGGCGAGCGCGTCGAGGCCGACGAGCCGCTGCTCGAGGTCTCGACCGACAAGGTCGACACCGAGATCCCGTCGCCCGTCGCCGGCATCCTGGCCTCCATCAAGGTCGCCGAGGACGAGACCGTCGAGGTCGGCGCCGAGCTGGCCGTCATCGACGACGGCTCCGGCGCCCCTGCGGCCGCCGCGGCTCCGGCCGCCGAGCCGGCCGCCGCCGAGGCCCCCGCCGCTCCGGCTCCGGCCGCCGAGGCCCCGGCCCCTGCCCCGGCCGCCGAAGCCCCCGCCGCCGAGGCCGCTCCGGCGGCCTCCGGCACGGACGTCGTGCTCCCCGCCCTGGGCGAGTCCGTCACCGAGGGCACCGTCACCCGCTGGCTGAAGGCCGTCGGCGAGTCGGTCGAGGCCGACGAGCCGCTGCTGGAGGTCTCCACCGACAAGGTCGACACCGAGATCCCCGCGCCGGTCTCCGGCACGCTGCTGGAGATCCTGGTCGGCGAGGACGAGACCGCCGAGGTCGGCGCCCGTCTGGCCGTCATCGGCGTCGCCGGTGCCGCCCCGGCCGCTGCCGCTCCGGCCGCCGCCCCGGCTCCGGTCGAGGCCGCTCCGGCCCCGGCCGCCGCCCCGGCTCCGGCTCCGGCTCCGGCTCCGGTCCAGCCCGCCCCGGCCGCTGCCGCTCCGGCTCCGGTCCAGCCCGCCGCCCCGGTGGCCGCTCCGGCTCCGGTGACCCCGGCTCCGGCCGCTGCCCCTGCCGCTCCGGCCGCCGCCCCGGCGTCCGCCGGTGACGAGGCCGCGTACGTGACCCCGCTGGTGCGCAAGCTCGCCTCGGAGTCCGGGGTGGACCTGTCCGCGGTCTCGGGCACCGGTGTCGGTGGCCGTATCCGCAAGCAGGACGTCCTGGCCGCCGCCGAGGCCGCCAAGGCCGCTGCCGCCGCCCCGGCGGCTGCGACTGCCGGGGGCGTTGCCGCTCCCGCCGCCAAGGCCCCGGCCGCCGCGGTGTCCGAGCTGCGCGGTCAGACGGTCAAGATGACCCGCATGCGCAAGGTCATCGGCGACAACATGATGAAGGCCCTGCACTCGCAGGCGCAGCTCAGCTCCGTGGTCGAGGTGGACATCACCAAGATCATGAAGCTGCGCGAGAAGGCCAAGGCCGGCTTCCTCGCCCGCGAGGGCGTCAAGCTGTCCCCGATGCCGTTCTTCGTCAAGGCCGCTGCCCAGGCGCTGAAGGCCCACGCGGTCGTCAACGCCCGGATCAACGAGGACGAGGGCACCATCACCTACTTCGACTCGGAGAACATCGGCATCGCCGTCGACTCCGAGAAGGGCCTGATGACCCCGGTCATCAAGGGTGCGGGCGACCTCAACCTGGCGGGCATCTCCAAGGCGACCGCCGACCTGGCCGCCAAGGTCCGCGGCAACAAGATCACGCCGGACGAGCTGTCGGGCGCGACCTTCACCATCAGCAACACCGGTTCGCGCGGTGCGCTGTTCGACACGGTCATCGTGCCGCCGAACCAGGTCGCCATCCTGGGCATCGGCGCCACGGTGAAGCGCCCGGTGGTCATCGAGACCGCCGAGGGCACCAACATCGGCATCCGCGACATGACGTACCTGACCCTGTCCTACGACCACCGCCTGGTGGACGGCGCGGACGCGGCCCGGTACCTCAGCGCGGTCAAGGCGATCCTTGAGGCCGGCGAGTTCGAGGTCGAGCTCGGCCTCTGAGCCGAACGGCTTGTAACCAGCCTCACTGTCGGCGCCCCCGTCCGGGATACTCCCGGGCGGGGGCGTCGCCGTATTGTCTACGCATCAGGCCCCGCCGTGTCCCTGCACACCCACCAGGAGATGAAGCCCCGATGATCACCCCACCCGTCGTGCACTCGCTGCGCGAGCAGATCCGCGAGCACATCGTGGAGGGGATCGTCAGCGGGCGCTGGAAGCCCGGTGAGCGGATCGTGGAGCGGCGCATCGCCGTGGAGCTGGAGGTCAGCCAGACCCCCGTACGGGAGGCCCTGCGCGAGCTGGAGACGCTGCGGCTGATCGAGTCAGCGCCGAACAAGGGCGTGCGCGTACGCAACCTCTCCGCCGCCGACCTGGAGGAGATCTACCCGGTCCGGGCCGGTCTGGAGCAGATCGCCGCCGAGCTGGCGGCGCCGCGGCTGGCGGCCGACTGCTCGGCGCTGGAGCCGCACGTGGCGGCCCTGTGGGAGGCCGACCGCAGCTCGGACGGCACGGCGCAGGTGCGGCACACGGTGGGCTTCCACCGGGAGATGGTGCGGGCCGCCGGGAACAGCGTGCTGCTGCACACCTGGGAGAGCCTGGGCATCGAGGTGTTCACGGCCCTGTCCATCCGCTGGCTGGGGACCGTCCAGAAGTCCTATGCGGAGGAGCACGAGGCGCTCGTCGAGGCGTTCCGCAGTCGGGATCCGGACATCGGCGTACTGGTGAAGCGGCATGTCCTGGGGTGCGCACCCCGCGCCTGAGCGACCGTTTCACCCCTGTTTGACCGGCACGGCGTGCCCGTTTTACTGGCACGCGGTGCCGACTTTTGTCGGATCGACGTTTCTTCGTCACTTTTATTTGATCGATCATCGATCAGGGATTTACAGTCGTCGCGGACCTCAACCAGGTCCATCGACCCTGTCCTGCCCGTCAGGGATTTTCTTCACCACCTCTCCTTTGTCCGGAAGGCGGCGCACAGCGATGTCCGACCCCGTAGGAAAGCTTCCGAGCGAGCTCGACCAGCTCCCGGACCGCGACACCGAGGAGACCGCCGAATGGGCGGCCTCCCTCGACGCCGTCGCCAAGGCCGCCGGTACGCGCCGCGCCGAATACCTGCTCCGCCGCACGCTCCAGCACGCCGAGGCCGCCGGCCTCGCCCTGCCGAAGCTGCTGGAGACGGACTACGTCAACACCATCCCCACCGCCGCGGAGCCCGAGTTCCCGGGTGACGAGGCGATGGAAGCCAGGATCACCGCCTGGAACCGCTGGAACGCGGCCGCCATGGTGACGCGCGGCTCGAAGTACGGCGTCGGCGGCCACATCGCCACCTTCGCCTCCGCCGCATGGCTGTACGAGACCGGCTTCCAGCACTTCTTCCGCGGGAAGGAGGCCGACGGCTCGGGCGACCAGCTCTACATCCAGGGCCACGCCTCCCCCGGCATCTACGCCCGCGCCTTCCTCGACGGCCGGATCTCCGAGCAGCAGCTCGACAACTTCCGCCAGGAGTCCGGCGGCAACGGCCTGCCGTCCTACCCGCACCCGCGGCGCCTGCCGTGGCTGTGGGAGTTCCCCACGGTCTCCATGGGCCTCGGCCCGCTCTCCGCGATCTACCAGGCGCGCTTCAACCGCTACCTGCAGAACCGCAGCATCAAGGACACCGCGAACTCGCACGTCTGGGCCTTCCTCGGCGACGGCGAGATGGACGAGCCCGAGTCGACCGCCGCCCTGGCCCTCGCCTCCCGCGAGCGGCTCGACAACCTGACCTTCGTCATCAACTGCAACCTGCAGCGCCTCGACGGTCCGGTCCGCGCCAACTTCCGCGTCGTGCAGGAGCTGGAGGCCCAGTTCCGCGGCGCCGGCTGGAACGTCATCAAGTCGCTCTGGGGCTCCGCCTGGGACGAGCTGTTCCAGCTCGACACCACGGGCGCACTGGTGCGCCGCCTGCGCGAGGTACCGGACGCGCAGTTCCAGACGTACGCGACCCGCGACGTGGCGTACATCCGCGAGCACTTCTTCGGCGCGGACCCCGCGCTGGTGCAGCTCGCCGGTGTGCTCTCCGACGCGAAGATCGCCGAGTGCTTCCACACCTCGCGCGGCGGCCACGAGCCCCGCAAGGTGTACGCCGCGTACAAGGCCGCCCTGGAGCACAAGGGCGCGCCGACGGTCATCCTGGCGCAGACCGTCAAGGGCTACACGCTGGGTGCCGGGTTCGAGTCGAAGAACGCGAACCACCAGATGAAGAAGCTGACGATCGACGAGTTCAAGGGCATGCGCGACAAGCTCGGACTCCCGATCCCGGACAGCGCCTTCGCCGACGGCCAGGTCCCGTACGGCCACCCGGGCGCGGACAGCCCCGAGGTGCGCTACCTCCACGAGCGCCGCGCGGCCCTCGGCGGCCCGGCCCCGGCCCGCAAGGTCCACCACGTGGCCCTGCCGGCTCCGGCCGACCGCTCCTTCGCCCCGCTGCTCAAGGGCTCCGGCAAGCAGGAGATGGCCACCACCATGGCCTTCGTCCGCCTCGTCAAGGACCTGATGCGGGACAAGGAGACCGGCAAGCGCTGGGTGCCGATCGTCCCCGACGAGGCCCGCACCTTCGGTATGGAGTCCCTCTTCCCGTCGGCCGGCATCTACTCGCCGCTGGGACAGACGTACGAGCCGGTCGACCGCGACCAGCTGATGTACTACAAGGAGGCCAAGGACGGCCAGATCCTCAACGAGGGGATCACCGAGGCCGGCGCCATGGCCGACTTCATCGCCGCCTGCACGTCGTACGCGACGCACGGCGAGCCGATGATCCCGTTCTACATCTTCTACTCGATGTTCGGCTGGCAGCGCACCGCCGACCAGATGTGGCAGCTCGCCGACCAGCTCGGCAAGGGCTTCATCGTCGGCGCCACCGCCGGCCGCACCACGCTGACCGGTGAGGGCCTGCAGCACGCGGACGGCCACTCGCACCTGATCGCGTCCACGAACCCGGCGTCGCTGAACTACGACCCGGCGTTCGCGTACGAGATCGCGGTGATCGTCAAGGACGGCCTGCGCCGGATGTACGGCGAGCAGCCGGAAGACGTCTTCTACTACCTGACGGTCTACAACGAGCCGAAGGTGCAGCCGGCCATGCCCGAGGGCGTGGAGGAGGGCATCCTCAAGGGCCTCTACCGCTTCAACACGGCGGCGGACCTGGCGGAGGCGGCCCCGGCCGCGGACGCCCCGAAGATCCAGCTGATGGCCTCGGGTACGGCGATCCACTGGATCCTTCAGGCGCAGAAGCTGCTCGCCGCCGACTGGAACGTGGCCGCCGACGTCTGGTCCGCCACCTCCTGGGGCGAGCTGCGCCGCGACGCGCTGGAGTGCGACGAGGCGCTGCTGCGCGGCGAGGTGCGCACCCCGTACGTCACCCGCGCGCTGGAAGGCGCGGCCGGCCCGGTCCTCGCCGTCTCCGACTGGATGCGTCAGGTCCCGGACCAGATCAGCCAGTGGGTGGAGCAGGACTACACCTCGCTGGGCACGGACGGCTTCGGCCTGTCCGACACCCGTGAGGGTGCCCGCCGCCACTTCGGCGTCGACGCCCAGTCGATCGTGGTGGCCGCCCTGGCCCAGCTCGCCCGCCGCGGCGAGGTCCCGGCCTCCGCGGTCAAGGAGGCCCGGGAGCGCTACGGCCTGTAGGCCCCGCCAGAACCGCCCGTGAGGCGGCCCGCCCGGGAAGGGGCGGGCCGCCTCACGGCGTTTGCGGGGGCCGGGTCGTGCGGCCGGGTGGGGGCGATCACCGGCCTTTGGCCGTATGAGCGGTGGCGGCGCGGGGGTGCAACCGTGATGCTGGATCCCGTGATGGACGAGACGGAGTTCTGGGAGATCGTCGACCGTACGCGTGAGGCCGCCGACGGCGACGCCGAGGAGCATGCCGAGCTGCTCGTGGAGCGGCTGGTGCAGCTCGATCCGGACTCCGTCCTGGACTTCGCCCGGCACTTCGAGTCCCGGTACAACCGGGCGTACACGTGGGACCTGTGGGGCGCGGCCTGGGTGCTGCTCGACGGGGCGAGCGACGACGCCTTCGACTACTTCCGCTGCTGGCTGATCGGCCAGGGGCGGGAGGTCTTCGAGGGCGGGGTGCACGACCCGGACCATCTAGCCGAGCTGCTGGGCGACTTCGACGAGGAGATCGACGGGGACGGCGAGGAGCTCGGGTACGCGGCCGACGAGGCGTACGAGCAGCTGACCGGAGCGGTGGCCCCGGACCTGGGTATTGCGATGCAGGCGGCGGAGCCGGAGGGCGCTCCGCTGGACTTCGAGAACGAAGCCGTGCTCGCGGAGCGCTTCCCCCGGCTGTGGGACCGGTTCCGCGCCTGACCGGAGCGGCGGGTCAGTAGTGCGTGCCGCCGTCGATGCGGATCTCTGTGCCGGTGATGAAGGCGCCGTCCTCGGAGCCGAGCATGGCGACGACGCCGGCGACGGCCTCGGGACCGGCGAAGCCCTGGCCGATGGCCGGGGCGAGCTTGGCGAAGAGGGACCAGTCGGTGTCCTCGGGCAGGCCGGGGCCGTTGCCGGTGGTCATGCCGCTCTCGATGGAGCCGGGGGCGACGCTGACGAAGCGCAGGCCCTGCTTGCTGTACTCGGCGGCCAGCGCGTGGGTCATGGACTGGATACCGCCCTTGCTGGCCGCGTAGGCGGACATGTAGGGGTGGGCGAAGGACGCCGAGGTGGAGCTGAAGTTCACGACGACCGGCTTCTCGCCCACGAGGAGCGCCGGGAGGGACTCGCGGATCATCAGGAAGGTGCCGGTCAGGTTGACCGCGATGACCTGGTTCCACAGGTCGAGCGTGGTCTGGTGGGTGTGCGCGGAGCGCAGGATGCCCGCCGCGTTGACGAGTACGTCGATCCCGCCGAGGGCGCGGGTAGCGGCGGCGACGCCTTCCCTGGCGGCGTTCTCGTCGGATATGTCGAGGAGCGCGGTGGTGAGCCGGTCCCCGTGGCCCGCCGCGGCGGCGTGTTCGGCGGTGGCCTTGAGGCCGGCCTCGCTGACGTCCACCGCGTGGACCCGGCCGCCCTCGGCGAGGAGGCGGTGGACGGTGGCGCGGCCGATGCCGGAGCCGCCGCCGGTGATGAGGACGCGTCGTCCTTCGTAACGGTTCATGGCGTGAGCGTACCGAAGGTGTGACACGTTTTGTCATGCTGGCAAGCAATGCCTGTTCAGAGGTGGGCGAACGGTTAGGCTTCACCTCGTGAACTCCCCTCGCCCGTACGCCCCCCAGGCCGGCCCCGGAGCCCGGTCGCTGACCGAGCGCCGCAAGGCGGCGACACAGCTCGACATCGCGCGCGCCGCCTGTGACCTGTTCGCCGCGCACGGCCCCGACGCCACCACCGCCGAGGACATCGCCCACCGCGCGGGCGTGGCGCTGCGCACCTTCTACCGCTACTTCCGTAACAAGCAGGAGGCCGTGGCCCCGCTGCTGGCGGGCGGCGGCGACGCCTGGCGCGCGCTGCTCGCGGAGGAGGACCCGGGAACGCCTCTCGCCGAGGCGCTGGAACGCGCCGTCACCCGGTCGCTGAGCGGCCCCCAGGCGGTCGAGGAGGGCCTGGAGGTGACCCGCGGCCTGCTGCGGGCAGCGGCGGACGACCAGGCGTTGCGCGCGGTCTGGTACCGCGTGAACCAGGAGTCCGAGGAGGGCCTGGTGCCGGTGATCGGCAGGCTGGCGGGCCCGGACGCGGAGCTGCGGGAGGTACGGCTGCTGGCCGCCGCGGCCACGGACGCGATCCGCGTGGCGCTGGAGCTGTGGTCGGCGACGGACGCCCCGGTATCGGGGCCCGGCTCCCCCGCCGAGCTCGCGGTGCTGTGCCTGCGGGACCTCACAGGAGCGATGCCCCTGCTGCGCTGAACCAGCGCTGCAGGGGCATCGGCCCGGTCCCACGGCCCTCCGTGGTCAGATGGTTGTCGGGGGCTCAGCGGCCACCACCCCAGCCGCCGCCGCCGTTGCCGCCGCCGTTGCCGCCGCCCCAGTCGCCGTTGCCGCCGCGGCCACCCCAGTCGCCGTTGCCGTTGCCACCGTGGCCGTTGCCCCAGTCACCGTTGCCGCCGCCGCGGCCACCCCAGTCGCCGTTGCCGTTGCCACCGTGGCCGTTGCCCCAGTCGCCGTTGCCGCCGCGACCGTTGCCCCAGTCGTTCCAGTTGCCGTTGCCGCCGCGACCGGAGTCGTTCCAGTTCGCGTCGTGCCGGTTGTTGTGGCGCCAGTCGGAGTGGTTCCAGTTGCTGTCGCGCCAGTGGCCGCGGTCGCCGCCGACGCCGGCGTTGTCCCAGCACCAGCTGGGCCGGTCGCGCCAGTCGCGGTTGCAGCAGTGGTCCCACCGGGCGTCGGAGCGGTGCGAGGGGTACCGGTGGCAGTCGTAGCCGCCGTTCCCGCCGCCGCCACTACCGGTGACGACTGCGGCCGAGGCGGCGACGGGCAGCAGACCGATGGCTATACCTGCGGCTCCGGTCATGGCTGCCGCAACGATCCTACGGCGCATTCTCATGCACCTCCGAACGTGTCTCGCTTATGAGGCCTTTAGGTCATTTCCACCCTTACTCCACCCGCGCGGCCTGTCAAAGCGGAAAGGCCCCCCGCCTCGCTCCGTGGAGCGTGGCGGGGGGCCTCCCATCAGGCGTTTTTAGAGGTCGAAGTACAGCTCGAACTCGTGCGGGTGCGGACGCTGCGCGATCGGGGCGATCTCGTGCGTGCGCTTGTAGTCGATCCAGGTCTCGATCAGGTCGGGGGTGAAGACACCGCCGGCCAGGAGGTACTCGTGGTCCTCCTCCAGGGCCTTGAGGACGTCCTCAAGGCTGGTCGGGACCTGCGGGACGTTCGCGTGCTCGTCCGGGGAGAGCTCGTAGAGGTCCTTGTCGATCGGCTCCATCGGCTCGATCTTGTTCTTGATGCCGTCGAGGCCCGCGAGGAGCAGGGCCGAGAAGGCCAGGTACGGGTTCGAGGACGGGTCCGGCGCGCGGAACTCGACGCGCTTGGCCTTCGGGTTCGAGCCCGTGATCGGGATGCGCATGGCGGCGGAGCGGTTGCGCTGCGAGTACACCATGTTGACCGGCGCCTCGAAGCCCGGCACCAGGCGGTGGTACGAGTTCACCGTCGGGTTGGTGAAGGCGAGCAGCGACGGGGCGTGCTTGAGGATGCCGCCGATGTAGTAGCGGGCGGTGTCCGACAGGCCCGCGTAGCCGGCCTCGTCGTAGAAGAGGGGCTCGCCGCCGGCCCACAGCGACTGGTGGACGTGCATGCCCGAGCCGTTGTCACCGAAGATCGGCTTCGGCATGAAGGTCGCGGTCTTGCCGTTCTTCCAGGCGACGTTCTTCACGATGTACTTGAAGAGCATCAGGTCGTCGGCCGCGGCCAGCAGCGTGTTGAACTTGTAGTTGATCTCGGCCTGGCCGCCGGTGCCGACCTCGTGGTGCTGGCGCTCGACCTGGAGGCCCTGGGCGTCCAGCTCCAGGGAGATCTCGGCGCGCAGGTCCGCGAAGTGGTCGACCGGGGCGACCGGGAAGTAGCCGCCCTTGTAGCGGACCTTGTAGCCGCGGTTGTTCTCCTCGGAGCCGGTGTTCCAGGCGCCGGCCTCGGAGTCGATGTGGTAGAAGCCCTCGTTCGCGGTGGTCGCGAAGCGCACGCTGTCGAAGATGTAGAACTCGGCCTCGGGGCCGAAGAACGCGGTGTCGGCGATGCCGGTGGAGGCGAGGTACGCCTCGGCCTTCTTCGCGATGTTGCGCGGGTCGCGGCTGTAGGCCTCACCCGTGATCGGGTCGTGGATGAAGAAGTTGATGTTCAGCGTCTTGTCGCGACGGAAGGGGTCCAGGCGCGCGGTGGTGATGTCGGCACGCAGCGCCATGTCGGACTCGTGGATCGCCTGGAAGCCGCGGATCGAGGATCCGTCGAAGGCGAGCTCTTCCGCCGGGTCGAATGCCCGCGCCGGGATCGTGAAGTGCTGCATCACACCAGGCAGGTCGCAGAAGCGGACGTCGACGAACTTGACGTCGTTCTCCTCGATGTACTGCTTGACTTCGTCGGCGTTCTGGAACATCCAACTCCTCCTACTCCCGGCCCCGGGGGAGGGACGGGCTTTATAGCTCGTGGTGCGTCAGTGCGGTGCCGCACGCTGACCCGACCATAAGCAGACGGGATTTCCCAAGCATGACCCATTTGTTTCGCACAAGTTAACCAGGGTCCGGCCGGAGTGCCGTGAGGCGCCACCGGTACCGTGGTCGGGTGGACAACAGACAGGCAATCGGATCCTGGCTCTCCGGCCCCAAGGCGGCCGCCGAGGAGATGGGTGTCGACTTCGGCTATCCGGGCCAGCGGCTCGGCCTGCCGCAGGAGGGGCCCGGCTCGGTGGCACGATTCGGGCGCCGGATCGCAGCCGTGGCCCTCGACTGGATCGGCTGCCAGCTCATCGCCTACGGGCTGATCACCGGCGGGAACCTGAGCGCAGCGGGCAACTGGACCCTCGGGCTCTTCGTGGCCCTGACGATCCTCACCGTCGCCACCGTGGGGTCCACACCCGGCAAGCGGGCCCTGGGCCTGCGGGTGATCGCCGAGGACGGCGGCCGGCTCGGTATCGTCCGGGTGGTCGTGCGCACGCTGCTGCTGGCCCTGGTCATCCCGGCGCTGATCTGGGACCGCGACGGCCGCGGCCTCCACGACCGCCTCGCGCGCGCCGTCCAGGTCCGCATCTGACACGTTCGCGCGCAGACCTCAGCGGACACGAGCAGACACAACACACGAGCAGACACAGGGGTGGCCCCCCGCCCGGCCCCGCCGGGGGCCCCCCCGGGGGGCGACCCCACAACCTCCCCGGGCCGGGGCGGGGGCGCCCCGCCGACCGCCGCGCCGCCGCCCCCACACCCAGG
>NZ_JBHXAG010000024.1:0-121750 GCF_042726555.1 Streptomyces sp. NPDC060232
CCTGGGGCAGAGCCCCAGCACCACCCACCGGCGGGCAGCCGAAACACCGACGGCAGCCGAACCGCACAGCCCGGGGCGCAGCCCCAGCAGCCACCGACCGGAGCCGAACCGCCGGCGGCAGCCGAACCGAAGCCACCGCCACCCCCGCGGGAGCCTACGGCTCCTTGCGCAGCGACAGGCCACCCCGCGGCCGTTTGGGCGGCTTGATCTTGACCTCCACGCCGCCCCAGAAGGCGAAACCCGTCACCACCACCCGCGGAGCGCCTGGCTGCGTCGGCCCCGGGCTGTCCCGCTGGTCGAACGCGCCCATGAAGCCGAAGCCCCGTACGTCGACGTCCACCCCCGGCGGCACCGTGATCTCGATGCCGCCCATGACCGCGACGCAGTTGATCACCACCTCGCGCTGCGCGAAGTCCGCCTCGCGCAGGTCCAGCTCGCCGCCGCCCCAGAACGCCACCGCGTCGAAGCGGGCGGGGACCGTCCACCGGCCCTTGCGCTGGAAGCCCGACATCACCGCCACAGCCACCGTCGAGGTACCCGTCCCGCCGATCCGGCCCGGCCAGGCGGAGCCGCCCGCCGCCACCGTCGCCGGCGGGGCGGCGGCCGGGCCCGTGGGCGCCGGGAGATCGGCCGTCAGCGGTTCCAGCTCCGCGTACGTACGGGACTTGTACGCAGCCTCCAGCCGCTCCTCGAACTCGTCCATGTCGAGCCGGCCCTCGGCGACGGCGTCCCGAAGACGCTCCACCACCCGGTCCCGGTCGGCATCCGACGCCCTCAACTCCGGCAACGGCTTCTCCGGCCGCTCGTCACTCATACGCACCAGACTATGCATGCCCGCAGGGGAGTTGTATGGCCCGGCCCCTGATACCGTCCCCCACCGAACCCTGAGACCGCCCCCGAGCCCCGCCGCAGCCGGCCGCGCTCAGCCCCGTCCCGCGTACATCCGCGCGATCACGTCCTCGATGTCCGGCTCCCGCACCGACAGGTCCACCAGCGGGTACTGCGCCGCCACCGCCGACACCAGAGGCGCCGCCGACGACCCCGCCGGGAACGCCAGCCACTGCCTCGGCCCCTCCACCTTCACCACCCGCGCCCCCGGCACGCTGATCGGCGCCAGCTCCCGCTCCAGGTCCACCACCAGCGTCCGCTCGCTCTCCCCCGCCGACCCCGCCGCGTGCAGCCCGCCCAGCGCCCCGTCGTACATCAGCCGCCCGTGGTCGATGACCATCACCCGCTCGCAGAGCTGCTCGATGTCCTGGAGGTCGTGCGTGGTCAGCAGCACCGTCGTGCCGCGCTCCTCGTTCAGCTGCCGGAGGAATCCCCGTACCTTCGCCTTGCTCACCACGTCCAGCCCGATCGTCGGCTCGTCCAGGTACAGCACGTCGGGATCGTGCAGCAGCGCCGCCGCGATGTCCCCGCGCATCCGCTGCCCGAGCGACAGCTGACGCACCGGTACGTCGAGCAGCTCCGCCAGGTCGAGGCGGTCCACGCACCGCTCCAGGTTCTCCTCGAACCGCGCCCGCGGCACCCGGTACATCCGCCGCATCAGCCCGTAGGAGTCCTTCAGCGGCAGGTCCCACCACAGCGTGGTGCGCTGCCCGAAGACCACCCCGATCCGCTGCGCGAGGCGCACCCGCTCCCGCGCCGGGTCGATGCCCGCGACCCGCAGCCGGCCGCCGCTCGGGGTCAGGATGCCGGTCAGCATCTTGATCGTGGTGGACTTCCCGGCCCCGTTGGGCCCGATGTAGCCGACCATCTCGCCCCGCGCGACCGCGAAGCTGATCCCGTCCACCGCCCTGACCTGGCGTTTCTCCCGGCGCATCAGGCCCACCCGGCGCCGTACGGCAAAGACCTTCTCGACCCCGTCCAGCGAGATCAGCGCATCATCCACCACGGCTCAGCTCCCCGTGCTCCGGTACGAACGGACTCCCGCGCGCCAGGCCAGCGACGCGGGCACGAACACCGCGAGGGCCACCAGCGGGCTCAGGAACGCGGCCCACCCCGGCAGACCCAGCGGATCGGGCCGCCCCAGCACGTACAGCGCGGGCAGCCAGTTGACGAAGGCCAGCGGGACGACGAAGGTCACCGCGCGCAGCAGCTCCGTCGCGAAGACCGTCGGCGGGTACTGCAGCATCGTGCAGCCGCCGTAGGTGAAGGAGTTCTGCACCTCCGCCGCGTCTCCGGCGATGAACTGGAAGGCCGCCCCCGCCACCATCACCGCCGCGAAGATCGACCCGCCGGCCAGCACCATCACCGGCACCAGCAGCACCTTCCCGGCCGTCCAGTCCACCTCCAGCGTCCACAGCGCCCAGCCCAGCACCCCCAGCCCCTGCCCGATCCGGCCCAGTCGGCGCAGCGCGAAGCGGTCGGCGGCGACCTGCGCGAGCAGCGGCACCGGACGCACCAGCATGGTGTCGAGCGAACCGTCACGGATCCTGGCGCCGATCCGGTCGGTGTTGCCCAGCAGCAGGTCCGCCAGCCCCAGGGACGCCGAGCAGGACCCGTACAGCAGGGCGACCTCGGGCAGCGTGAAACCGCCGAGGACGTCCACGTGCGAGAACATGATGTAGATCGCGACGAAGTCCAGCAGCGTGATCGCCGCGTTCCCCAGCGTCGACAGGACGAAGGACGTCCGGTACGTCATCGTCGACCGGATCCACATCGCCACGATCAGGCCGTAGCCGCGCAGCCCCTCCCAGATCCGGCCCCGCGCCCGCGGCACCTCCAGCCCCGCGAACTCCCGCCGCTCCAGAACCGCATCGGCCGCCCCAGCCGCCTCAGTCACCTCAGTCACCTCAGCCACCCTGGACCACCACCTTCCGCGTCGCCGCCGACTGCAACAGCCTCCCCGCGCCCAGCAGTACGAGGACCCAGCCGGCCTGGAAGCCCAGCGCGCCGGCCGCGCTCCCGGCCCCCGCGTGCTCACCCAGCAGCACGTCCAGCGGGACCTGGAGCATCGCCGCCCACGGCAGTACGCGCACGAACTCGCCGAAGGCACCGGGGAAGACGGTCAGCGGCAGCAGCATCCCCGAGAAGAAGATCGAGACGACGGTCGCCATCAGGTTGATCCCGGACCCGTCCAGCAGCCAGAAGGCCAGCAGTCCCAGCAGGTAGCGCACCGCGAAGCTCACCACCAGCCCCAGCGCCACGGAGACCAGGAACAGCAGCCAGCGCGACGGGTCCGAAGGCAGCGCCAGCGGGAAGACCAGCGCCCCCGCCGCGAGCGGGACCAGCCCGCGCCCCAGCAGCTGGAAGGCGGCACGGCCCAGGTCGGCCGCCAGCCACCACATCTGGAGGTCGGCCGGCCGGTACAGGTCGACGGCGATGTCGCCCGTACGCACCCGTTCCTGGAGCTCCTCCTGGAACCCGCCGCCGATCAACGCCCCCGCGGCCAGCAGCGACTGGCTCACCCAGACGAAGGTCAGGGCCTGGGCCTGGTCGTATCCGCCCAGCCCGGGGCGCTGCTCCCACAGCGCGATGTACGTGAAGGCGACGATGAACCCGAACACGGTGTTGGTGAACACGCCCGCCGCGGTCGCCGTCCCGTAGGTGGCGTAGCGCCGGAAACCGCCGGCCGCGACCGCCGCGTAAAGGGCCACTCTCTGGCGCACCGTATCCCCTCCGTTTTCCACGTCGTTCCTACGTCGGCCAAAGCGCGCGAGCTTAGTGCGGAGGGGCGAGCCACGCGACCGATTTACCCCCGTCCGGAGCGGTTGTCACCGGCCATCGGGTAGACACCATGAGGTACAGAAGTGGATATTGCGAACAGCGTCGAGGAGTCCTGGAGATGAGCGACCAGTCACCACCCGCGGGCTGGACCCCTCGCGACCCGGACACCCCGCCCGACGGCGGGGCAGGCCCCGGGGAGAGGAGGAAGACCCGCCGCGGGCGGACCGGGCCGCGCCGCCTCCTCCCCACCTGGCGCATGGTCCTCGGCGCCTTACTGCTCCTCGCCCTCCTGATCGGCGGCGGCCTCGTGGCCGGCTACCTGCTGGTCGACATCCCGCCGGCCAACGCCGCCGCGACCGCGCAGTCCAACGTCTACCTCTACTCCGACGGCTCCCAGATCGCCCGCGACGGCGAGGTCAACCGCGTCAACGTGCCCCTCTCCCAGATCCCGCGGACCGTCCAGGAGGCCGTACTGGCCGCGGAGGACCGGGACTTCTACTCCGAACGGGCGGTGGACCCCAAGGCCATGGTCCGCGCCGCCTGGAACACGGCCACCGGCAAAGGCACCCAGTCCGGATCGACGATCACCCAGCAGTACGTCAAGAACTACTACCTGGGCCAGGAACAGACCCTCAAGCGCAAGGCCAAGGAGTTCTTCATCGCGATCAAACTCGGTCGCGAGAAGTCGAAGGCCTACATCCTTGAGGGCTACCTCAACACCAGCTACTTCGGCCGCAACGCCTACGGCATCCAGGCCGCATCCCAGGCCTACTACGGCAAGGACGTCGGCGACCTCACCACCGCCGAGGGCGCCTACCTCGCCACCCTCCTCAACTCCCCCAGCGCCTTCGACGTCGTCTCCCACCCGCAGAGCCGCCCCCGCGCCCTCGCCCGCTGGAACTACGTCCTCGACGGCATGGTCAAGAAGGGCTGGCTGCCCGCCGCCCAGCGCGCGACCACGCAGTTCCCCGAACCCGGCAAGGTACGGGCCGCCGCCGGCCTGTCCGGCCAGCGCGGCTACCTCGTCGAAGCGATCAAGGAATTCATCCTCGACCGGGGGATCCTCGACGACAAGACCCTCGCCGAGGGCGGCTACCGGATCCGCACCACCATCGACCGGCGCCGCCAGGCCGACTTCGTCGAGGCCGTCGACGACCAGATGCTCGGCAAGCTCGACCCCCAGACCCGCACGGCGGACCGGCTGGTGCGGGCGGGCGGAGTCTCCATCGACCCGGCCACGGGCAAGGTCGTCGCCATGTACGGCGGCGTCGACTACACCAGGCAGTACGTGAACAACGCGACCCGGCACGACTACCAGGTCGCCTCCACCTTCAAGCCCTTCGTCTTCGCGGCCGCGGTGGAGAACGACTCCCGCACCCAGGACGGCCGCAGGATCACCCCCCACACGATCTACAACGGCGACAACAAGCGCCCCGTCGTCGGCGGCCGGATCCGCTTCGCCCCGGAGAACGAGGGCCAGGTCTCGTACGGGAACATCACCGTCAACACCGCCACCGACCTCTCCGTCAACGCCGTCTACGCGCAGATGGCCGTCGACGTCGGCACCGCCAAGGTCAAGAAGACCGCCATCGACCTGGGCGTCCCCGAGGACACCCCGAACTTCGTCGTCGGCCCGGCCATGGCCCTCGGCACCCTCCAGGCCAGCGTCCTGGACATGACCCAGGCGTACGCGACCCTCGCCGACCACGGCCGCCGCACGCCCTACACCTTCGTGGAGGAGATCGCGAAGGGCGGCGACAAGATCCCCCTGCCCGAGCGGACCCCCGTCCAGGCCATCAGCCGCGAGGCCGCCGACACCACCACGTCCATGCTGGTCAGCGTCGTGGACAACGGCACCGGTACGGCGGCCCTCGCCGCCGGCCACCCGGCCGCGGGCAAGACCGGCACCGGTGAACTGGACCGCTCGGCCTGGTTCGCGGCCTACACCCCGAACCTGGTCACGGTGGTCGCGATGATGGGCCAGGACCCCGACACCGGCACCCTGGAGTCGCTGTACGGGGCCCTCGGCGAGTCCCGCATCGGCGGTGGCGGCTACCCGGCCCGTATCTGGGCCGCCTACACGAAGACCGCACTGGAGGCCACCGACCCCGTCGACTTCGAACTCGACCTCCAGCCGGGCGCCGCCCAGCCCCCGCCGCCGCCCTCATCGCCATGGAACCCGCCGCAGGAGACACCGGGCGAGGACACCGCGTCCCCCTCCCTGCGGCCGACCCCGCCGTCCCGCGGGCAGGACAACGGCGGCCAGGACAACGGCGGCCAGGGCAACGGGGGCCAGGACAGCAGCGGGCAGGACAACGGGGGCCGCACCCAGGGCGGCCGGGACAACGGAGGCCAGGACGGCGGCCGCGACAACGGCGGCCGGACACAGGGCGGCCAGGACAACGGCGGTACCGGCAGCAGTAACGGTCAGGGCGACGAGGGCGGCACCACCGCGGGCACCCAGGGCGGCACCGGCGGCCCGGGCGGCTCCGACGGCGGCGGCGTCATCGGAGGCCCGCGCCCGCCGTCGGCGTTCCTGGAGTAGGCGGCCTCCGGGTCATTGACCGGAGGCCGGTGACCGGAGGCCGGTGACCGGGGGTCAGTGACCGGAAGTCGCCTTCAGCCCCACCACGGCGACCAGCAGCAGACAGATGAAGAAGATCCGGGCGGCGGTGACGGGCTCACCCAGCACCGCCATACCGAGCACCGCCGCACCGGCGGCACCGATGCCCACCCACACCCCGTACGCCGTGCCGATGGGCAGCGTCTTCGCGGCGTAGGACAGCAGCACCATGCTGGCCACGATCCCGGCGCCCGTGAACACACTGGGCCAGAGCCGGGTGAAGCCCTCGGTGAACTTCATGCCGATGGACCAGCCCACTTCGAGCAGACCGGCGAGAAGAAGAAGAACCCAGGCCATGACGGCACCTCCGAGACATCGGGCGATACGGGGTGCGTCGTCTTGTCGTACCCGGTACGGCGCGTCTCGTCGGGTTCTCCCCCACCGTAGCAAAGGGCAGCGCAAAGGGCCGGTGACCTCGGCCACCAGCCCTTGTCGCCCCGCGTCGGATCAGAGGTACAGCCCGGTGGAGTCCTCCGACCCCTCCAGCCGCTCCGCGGCCACGGCGTGCAGGTCCCGCTCGCGCATCAGCACGTACGTCGCCCCGCGCACCTCGACCTCGGCACGATCCTCCGGGTCGTACAGCACCCGGTCACCGGGCTCGACGGTCCGGACGTTCTGCCCGACCGCGACGACCTCGGCCCAGGCCAGCCGCTTGCCCACGGCGGCCGTCGCCGGGATCAGGATGCCGCCGCCGGAGCGCCGCTCACCCTCGGGCAGGTCGGACTTCACGAGCACGCGGTCGTGCAGCATGCGGATGGGCAGCTTGTCGTGGGTGGTGTTCTCGCTCACGCCCCGAACCTACCTGTCCGCGCCCCTCCCGTACCGCGCAGGGTCATCCGCGCTTGCGGCGCGCCGACACCACGAGCAGACCGACCACCCCGACCGCGAGCAGCGCGACGGGCACGACGCGCTCAAGGCGCGGGGTCCCGTCCTCGTGCCGCAGACCGTCGCGCAGGTCCGTCACGACACGGTTCACCGTGGCGAAGGCCCGCCCCGCGGTCTCGTCGACGGTCGAGGCGACCCGGGCCCGCGCGTCCCCGATGATCGTCTGCGGGTGCATGCGCACGCCGATCTCGTCGAGCGTCTCGGCGAGCTGCTCGCGGCGGCGGACGATGTCCGCCTCGATCTGTGCGGGGGTCCTGGCTTCCGACACCGCGCTGCCTCCGTCGTCGTGGTCGTGATCGTGTGGGGGCGTAGTCCGCCGTGAACAGTCTGTCAGCTTAGTCTCGTGACGTACCGATCCCCTCCCGAGGAGACTGTCAGATGAGCGAGCGACTCCAGCCGGGCGACACCGCCCCCGCCTTCACCCTGCCCGACGCGGACGGCAACGAGGTCTCGCTCGCCGAGCACAAGGGCCGCAAGGTCATCGTCTACTTCTACCCCGCAGCCCTGACGCCGGGCTGCACGAAGCAGGCGTGCGACTTCACGGACAACCTGGACGTCCTGGCCGCGGCCGGCTACGACGTCATCGGCGTCTCCCCCGACAAGCCGGAGAAGCTGGCGAAGTTCCGCGAGAAGGAGCACCTGAAGGTCACGCTGGTCGGCGACCCGGAGAAGGAGACGCTGGCGGCGTACGGGGCGTTCGGCGAGAAGAAGCTGTACGGCAAGACGGTCACGGGCGTCATCCGCTCCACGGTGGTCGTCGACGAGGAGGGCAAGGTCGAGCACGCCTTCTACAACGTGAAGGCGACGGGCCACGTAGCCAAGATCATCAAGGACCTGGGCATCTGACCACCCCCGTCCCCCCGAGCGGGCCGCCCCCCATCCGGGGCGGCCCGCTCCGCTTATCGGACGAAACCCCCCGCATCCGTCCGACTATCGGCTCGTTACTCCGTACGAGGGCCGCACACGCGGCCGGACGCTATCGGGGGGGGCACCATGGTCGATCCGTACGAGCGGGAGCCGCTGGCCGCAGCCATAGCCGAGTCGAAGAGCTGGGCCGACCTGATGAGACGGCTCGGGCTCAAAGCCAGCGGGGGACAGCGGCGAAAGCTCCAAGCCGCAGCGGAGCTCCACGGCCTGGACACCGGACATTTCGCAAACCAGAGCGCCAGGCGCCTCTACTCGGACGAGGCCATCGCCTCGGCTGCGGCCTCGTCCACGACCGTCCGCGAAGTGGCCCTCGAGCTCGGAGCCCGACCGTCGACCGGGACGCTGTCCCACATCGTCCGTCGCATCACCGCGGCAGGCATAGACACCAGCCACTTCAAGGGTGCGAGACGACAGTACGTCGAATTGCCGTTCACCGGGGAGGAACTCACCCAAGCCGCCGCCGCGTCCGACAGCCTTCGCGGGGCGGCCCGAGTTCTGGGCCTGCCGGACGACGGCCGGTCCCGCGCTGCGCTCGCAAGGGCGCTGAAGCAGCAGGGCACCGACACGGCTCATTTCCGCAACTCCCGCCGGATCATCTCCGAGACGGATCTACGCATGGCCGTTCCAAGTGCCGCCAGCTACGCGGACCTCATGCGCGCACTGGACATGGAGGTCAACGACGTGAACCGTCGCAGGCTGCGGCGGCAGGTGGCACGACTCGGCCTGGACGTCGGACACTTCACGCGACGCCCGTGGGGAAAACCGCCGACCGTGACCGCGAAGCCGGCCGCACCTGGCACGCTCGTACTATGCCCCGAGGGCTCCGCCCGGACCAGGCGCCCCCGCCTCCACCGCGCACTGCAAGAGCTGGGGGTCCCGTACGCCTGCGCCGGATGCGGAAACCCCGGCGAGTGGCAGGGGCGGCAGATCACACTCCAAATCGACCACGTCAACGGCGACTGGCTCGACAATCGCCGCGAGAACCTCCGCTACTTGTGCCCCAACTGCCACTCCCTGACGGACACGTGGTGCCGGAACCGGAGCCCCAAACCTGCCGCCCGGCCCGGCCGCCCCGTAGACTGAACTCAACCCAGTCGACGAGATGTCCGTATTGGGTTAAATGTCGCGGTTGTGGTGGAATTGGCAGTCACGCTTGGTTTAGGTCCAAGTGGGGTAAAACCCGTGGGGGTTCGAGTCCCCCCAACCGCACGTCCACGCCGAAGGTCCCGTAGGCACTCTCTGCGTACGGGACCTTCGGCGTATCCACCCGTCAGGGCAGGAGGGCGCGGATGAAGGGGACCAGGGCGCGGAAGGCCTGGCCGCGGTGGGAGATGGCGTTCTTCTCGGCCGGGGTCAGTTCCGCGCAGGTGCGGGACTCGCCCAGGGGCTGGAGAATCGGGTCGTAGCCGAAGCCGCCCGTGCCGGACGGGGTGTGGCGCAGGGTGCCCAGGAGGCGGCCCTCGACGACGCGTTCGGTGCCGTCCGGGAGGGCGAGGGCTGCCGCGCACGCGAAGTGGGCTCCGCGGTTCTCGTCGGCGATGTCGCCGAGCTGCGCGAGGAGCAGGTCCAGGTTGGCCTTGTCGTCGCCGTGGCGGCCGGCCCAGCGCGCGGAGAAGATGCCGGGGGCGCCGTGCAGGACGTCGACGCAGAGGCCGGAGTCGTCGGCGACCGCGGGCAGGCCGGTGGCCTGGGCCAGTGCGTGGGCCTTGAGCAGGGCGTTCTCGGCGAAGGTGACGCCGGTCTCCTTGACGTCGGGGATCTCCGGGTACGCGTCCGCGCCGACCAGCCCGTGGGGCAGGCCGGCGTCGGCGAGGATGGCGCGCAGTTCGGAGACTTTGCCCGCGTTGCGGGTCGCGAGGATCAGGCGGCTGGGCGTCGAGGTCATGCCCTCATTATCCCGGGGTGCAGACCTTGGAGATCTCGCTCGCGGCGTCGGCGACCGGCTTGATGTCCGGGGTGGGGTTGCCGCTCTCGATGGAGGTGCGGACGTTCTTGACGGCCGTGTTCATCGAGTCGATGGCCTTGCCCAGGTCGGCGTTGTCGGTCTGGTCGCCGATCTTCTTGAGGTTGGCCTCGATCTGGTCGAGTGCGTTCTTGGCGTCCTGGGGGCTGTTGCCCGCCTGGGAGACGGCCTGCTGGAGGTCGTTCGCGCCGTCCGTGATGGCGACCGCCGTGTTCGCGCAGTCCATTGCCGTGGAGATGGCGCTGCAGGCGGAAAGGGCCGGGATGGTCAGGGCGGCTGCCACGGCTACTGCCGCTATGCGGAGCTTCATGCGGTTCTCCCGAGAGGACGTGTGACGTGTACGGGGCGGATGCGGGTGTACGAGGGCTGGCATGGGCGGGCGCACGGCTGTTGCACCGTGAGCCCGTTGTCCGTAGGGACGCCGGAGGGCGTCCTGTGGTTGCCGCCTACAGGTCCAGCGCGCCCCGCTGGATCGCTTCGAGGTCCGCGCATCCGCCGGCGGCGAGGTCGAGGAGGGCGTTGAGTTCCTTGCGGTCGAAGGGCTCGCCCTCGGCGGTGCCCTGGACCTCGACGAAGCGGCCGTCGCCGGTGCAGACGACGTTCATGTCGGTTTCGGCGCGCACGTCCTCCTCGTAGCAGAGGTCGAGGAGCGGGACGCCGTCGACGATGCCGACGCTGACGGCGGCGACGGTTCCGGTGAGGGGCTTGCGGCCGGCCTTGATGAGCTTCTTCTGCTGGCCCCAGGCGACGGCGTCGGCGAGGGCGACGTAGGCGCCGGTGATGGCGGCGGTGCGGGTGCCGCCGTCGGCCTGGAGGACGTCGCAGTCCAGGACGATGGTGTTCTCGCCGAGGGCCTTGTAGTCGATGACGGCGCGCAGCGAGCGGCCGATGAGGCGGGAGATCTCGTGGGTGCGGCCGCCGATCTTGCCGCGGACGGATTCGCGGTCGCCGCGGGTGTTGGTGGAGCGCGGCAGCATCGAGTACTCGGAGGTGACCCAGCCTTCGCCGCTGCCCTTGCGCCAGCGCGGGACGCCTTCGGTGAAGGAGGCGGTGCAGAAGACCTTGGTGTCTCCGAAGGAGATGAGGACGGAGCCCTCGGCGTGCTTGCTCCATCCGCGTTCGATGGTGACCGGGCGGAGCTGTTCGGGCGTACGGCCGTCGATGCGAGACATGTGTCCGAGCCTAGTGGTTGGCCGACAACGCGAAGACCCCGTCCGGGTTACGGGACGGGGTCCGTCGGTGCTTCGGGCGGGATGGCCCGGGCTCAGGGGGTGCGGGTCACATCATGTCTTCGATGTCGGTGGCGATCGGGTCGGCGTCGGTGCCGATGACGACCTGGACCGCGGTGCCCATCCGGACGACGCCGTGGGCGCCGGCGGCCTTGAGGGCGGCCTCGTCGACGAGGTCGGGGTTGACGACCTCGGTGCGCAGGCGGGTGATGCAGCCTTCGACCTCTTCGATGTTCTCGATGCCGCCGAGCCCGGCGACGATCTTCTCAGCCTTGGTGGCCATGTGTTTCTCCCTGAGTGATGCGAAGAACGAGTCTCAGCGGCCGGAACATGGATACCCACCCGCACGGCCCGCGTCGTCACGGTAACGCACGGTTGGCCCATCTACGCGAGCGCGTGTCCGGCCCCTGCCGAATGATGACGATCAGCAGCGACCTGCCCACAACTGGTCTACACCAGTGTGCACGGAACTGCTGCCGCATCCAAAAATCCGGGCCGGTCAGGGAGACGCCGATGAGTGCGAGCAGCGCCGCCGCAGTACCAGGACCGCCCCGGCGCAACAGCCTCTTCCAGGGGCTGCAGAAGATGGGGCGGAGTCTGCAGCTGCCGATCGCGGTGCTGCCGGCGGCCGGCATCCTGAACCGGCTGGGGCTGATCGACGCCGAGGGCACCGGCGTGTGGGCGCAGATCGCGAAGGTGATGGCGGCGGCGGGCGGCGCCCTGCTCAACGCCGATCTCGGTCTGCCGCTGCTCTTCTGTGTCGGCGTCGCGATCGGGATGGCCAAGAAGGCGGACGGTTCGACGGCGCTGGCGGCGGTGGCCGGCTTTCTCGTCTACCGCAGTGTCCTGCGCGCGTTCCCGGTGCCCTGCCCGGAGGGGACGAGGGACGTGGGGGGCGGGTGCCTGGGGCCGGACGAGACCTTCGCGCAGTACACCTTCCAGAATCCGGGGGTGTTCGGCGGCATCGTGATGGGTCTGCTGGCGGCCTGGTTCTGGCAGCGCTACCACCGGGTGAAGCTGGTGGACTGGCTGGGCTTCTTCAACGGCCGGCGGCTCGTCCCGATCATCATGGCTTTCGTGGGGATCGCGTTCGCCGCGCTCTGCCTGTGGATCTGGCCGCCGATCGGGGGCGCGCTGGAGGGCTTCTCCGACTGGCTGGTGGGCCTGGACTACTGGGGTGCGGGCATCTTCGGTGTCGCGAACCGGGCGCTGCTGGTGATCGGCCTGCACCAGTTCCTGAACGTGCCGGTGTGGTTCCAGTTCGGCAGCTTCACGAAGCCGAACGGCGAGGTGGTCCACGGTGACATCAACATGTTCCTCAGCGGCGACCCGGATGCGGGCCTGTTCCTGACGGGCTTCTTCCCGATCATGATGTTCGCCCTGCCGGCGGCCGCCCTGGCGATCACGCACTGCGCGAAGCCGCAGCGGCGCAAGGAGGTGGGCGGTCTGATGTTGTCGGTGGCGCTGACCTCGTTCGTCACGGGGATCACGGAGCCGCTGGAGTACTCCTTCCTCTTCGTCGCGCCGGCGCTGTACGCGGTCCACGCGGTGCTCACGGGCGTGTCGATGGCGGTGACGTGGGCGTTCGGTGTCCACGACGGCTTCAGTTTCTCGGCGGGCCTGATCGACTACGTCATCAACTGGAAACTGGCCACGAAGCCGTGGCTGATCATTCCGATCGGGCTCGGCTTCGCGGTCGTCTACTACGTGGTCTTCCGCTTCGCGATCACGAGGTTCGACATTCCGACGCCGGGCCGGGAGTCGGACGAGGAGATCGAGGCGATGCGGGCGGAGAACACCAAGGCCTGACGCGAAGGGGCAACCCGCTTGGTCCGCACGGCCGTTCGACCCGGCCGCCCGAGGCTCTCGGATCACGGTTGCGGGGGGCTTCGCCCTGTCGGCACGTCCAGGTGACGGGGCGGCCGGGGCAGTGCCCGATCCGTGTGGCGTAGGCCACAGGAAAACGAAGGTTCCTTATCTATCCCTCACCGTGCTACAACTGGTCTACACCACGATTGGTGTAGACCACGCGGGTCTGTCTGAGCCCGCGTACCCCCATTTCTGAGACGTCGCCGTCCCCCGTTCTTTTCCCCGTCGGCGTCGCCTTGCCCACTGGAGGAAGTTGTGTCCACGGCTACCGCCCCCGCGGCGGAGAAGAAGAAGGGCGCTGGCGTGATGGCCGTCATGCAGCGCATCGGCCGGAGCCTCATGCTCCCCGTCGCCGTGATGCCCGCCGCCGCGCTGCTGGTCCGCTTCGGCCAGGACGACATGCTGGCACGCGCGTCGTTCCCCGACTTCGTCCAGGAGCTCGCGGGCTACATGGCCGCCGGCGGCGACGCCATTCTCGGCAACATGGCCCTGCTCTTCTGCGTCGGCATCGCGATCGGCTTCGCCAAGAAGTCGGACGGCTCCACCGCCCTCGCGGCGGTCGCCGGCTACCTGGTCTTCCAGAAGGTCCTCGCCACCTTCACCGACAGCAACCTCCCCAAGGTCGCCAAGGTCGTGGAGGGCAAGATCGTCCACGTCGACGCCCCGGTCAACGCCGGTGTGCTCGGCGGCGTGGTGATGGGCATCGTCGTCGCCCTCCTGTACCAGAAGTTCTACCGGACCAAGCTGCCGGACTGGGCGGGCTTCTTCGGCGGCCGCCGCCTCGTCCCGATCCTGTCCTCGTTCGCCGGCCTGGCGATCGGCATCGTCTTCGGTCTGATCTGGCCGGTCCTCGGCACCGGCATCCACGGCTTCAGTGAGTGGCTGGTCGGCTCCGGCGCCGTCGGCGCGGGCATCTTCGGTGTCGCCAACCGTGCGCTCATCCCGATCGGCATGCACCACCTGCTGAACTCCTTCCCGTGGTTCCAGGCGGGCACCTACAACGACGCCGGCACCGACTACCACGGCGACATCGCCCGCTTCCTGCACGGCGACCCGACCGCGGGCCAGTTCATGACCGGCTTCTTCCCGATCATGATGTTCGCCCTCCCGGCCGCCTGCCTCGCGATCACCCACGCGGCCCGCCCCGAGCGCCGCAAGGTCGTCGGCGGCATGATGTTCTCCCTCGCGCTCACCGCCTTCGTCACCGGTGTGACCGAGCCGATCGAGTTCACCTTCATGTTCATCGCCCCGGTGCTCTACGCGATCCACGCAGTGCTCACCGGTGTCTCCATGGCACTGACCTGGGGCCTCGGCATGAAGGACGGCTTCGGCTTCTCCGCCGGTGCGGTCGACTACCTGCTGAACCTCGGCAAGGCCACCAACCCGCTGGGCCTCGCGATCGTGGGTCTCTGCTTCGCGGTCCTGTACTACGTGATCTTCCGGTTCGCGATCACGAAGTTCAACATCCCGACCCCGGGACGCGAGTCCGACGAGGAGCTCGCCGAGCTGCAGAAGGCCGAGGCCAAGTAAGCAGCCCCGTATGCACGGAAAGCCCCCGTTCTCCCTTTCGGGAGGGCGGGGGCTTTCCGCGTGTACGGGGCTGCTCAGACCTCGTAGACCGCGCCCGCGTATGCCAGGTCGACCGGGCCGTCGTAGACCGCGCGGGCGTCGGCGAGGTTCTGCGCGGGGTCCGTCCACGGCGGGATGTGGGTGAGGACGAGCCGCCCGACGCGGCCGCCGTGCGCGTACTCGCCGGCCTCGCGGCCGTTGAGGTGGAGGTCCGGGATGTCCTCCTTGCCGTGCGTGAAGGAGGCCTCGCAGAGGAAGAGGTCGACGCCCTCGGCGAGCTGGCCCAGTTCGGGGCAGACGCCGGTGTCCCCGGAGTACGTGAGCGAGCGGCCGCCGTGCTCGACGCGGATGGCGTAGGACTCGACGGGGTGCGCGACCCGCTCGGTACGGACCTGGAAGGGGCCGATCTCGAAGGTCCCCGGCTTCAGGGTGCGGAAGTCGAAGACCTCGCTCATCGAGCGCTCGTCGGGGACGTCGTCATAGGCCGTGGTCAGGCGCTTCTCGGTGCCCTCGGGGCCGAAGACGGGGATGGTGCCGCAGCGGCCGCCCTCGTGGCGGTAGTAACGGGCGACGAAGTACGCGCACATGTCGATGCAGTGATCGGCGTGCAGATGGCTCAGGAAGATCGCGTCGAGGTCGTAGAGGCCGCAGTGGCGCTGCAGGTCCCCGAGGGCACCGTTGCCCATGTCGAGGAGCAGCCGGAAGCCGTCGGCCTCGACGAGGTAGCTCGAACAGGCCGATTCCGCGGACGGAAACGACCCCGAACAGCCGACGACGGTGAGCTTCATGGAGCGTGAACCTCCGTGGACGGTCCGTGGACGGAATGCGGGCCGTGCGTGGGTCGAGCGTAAGGCGCGAAAGGTCCGGTCGCTCCTCCGCGGCAGGCCGTTGTGGGGGGAATCACCTGCGCTGTCACCCGGGGGAGCGACGGTGGGCACGGGCGTTGCCGTGCCGGGGCCCTCCCGCGCAGCTACGGTCGAAACATGGACACGTCCTGGTGGCCCGCGGTGGCCGCGGTCGTGGCCCTGGCATTGGTGATGCTGATCGCCGGGGGGAGGCTGGGCGTCACGCGCCGGGCCCCGCCCGCGCGCGGCACCGGCCCGCCGCCGCACCCGCAGGCGGGTGAGCTGTGGACCCTGATGGACGGCCGGACCTGCCTGGTCCTGGTCGTGGGCCCGGTACGGGAGCACCGGGCGCGGGTCGCGTGGATCACGGCGAAGTACCACGACCGGCGGGCCGGGGTGATCCCGCTGCCGCCCGGGACGGTGGGGGCGCAGGGCCGGGCGGCCTTCCTGGAGGCGGACCGGCCGGACGAGGTGTCGCTGTGGGAGTTCCGGGCCAGGCTGGGGATGCTGGACCCGGCGATATGGGACGAGGTCAAGGGGCTGGGAGGCGGTCGGTGATGACGGCGATCCGCTTGCGGCGCGTGTACGACCCGCCGGAGCCGGAGGCGGACGGGCTGCGGGTGCTCGTGGACCGGCTGTGGCCGCGGGGGCTGGCGAGGGCGGCGGCGGGGGTCGACGAGTGGCCGAAGGCGGTCACGCCGTCGACGGAGCTGCGGAAGTGGTTCCACGACGGGGGTTCGGCCGCTGAGTTCCGGCAGCGGTACGAGGCGGAGCTGGCGGAGCCGGAGGCTGTGGCGGAGCTGGACCGCCTGCGGGGGCTGGCCGGGGGCGGGCCGTTGACGTTGCTGACCGCGGTCAGGGATCCGGCATCCAGCCATGCGGCGATCCTCGCGGAGCGGTTGGCGGACTAGGGTCTGTATCGAGTTGCCCCGTGGAGCAAGGAGCGGCGTGCGGTGCGTGCTCTCGGCGTGCCGGCCGGAAGCGCTCGTACGGGACGTACGTGGCTTTCGGCCGGTGCGGCGAGAGTGCGTGCCGCACGCCGCGACGGGGCAAACGTCGCCCGGCGCGGCACTAGCGGGTGCGGGTGCCGCTGCGCGGGGCCTTCTCCCCGCCCCGCCCCTTCTCGGTTTCCCGGGCTCTGCCCGGGCCCGCGTCTCAAACGCCGGCGGGGCTGAAGAACGGCCCCGCCGGGGTCAGGCCCAGAGCTGGCCCTGGAGGACCTCGATGGCCTCTTCCGTCGTGGCCGCGGTGTAGACGCCGGTGGAGAGGTACTTCCAGCCGCCGTCGGCCACGACGAAGACGATGTCGGCGCTCTCGCCCGCGGCCACCGCCTTGCGGCCCACGCCGATCGCCGCGTGCAGGGCGGCTCCGGTGGAGACGCCCGCGAAGATGCCCTCCTGCTGGAGCAGGTCGCGTGTGCGGGTGACGGCGTCGGCCGAGCCCACCGAGTAGCGGGTGGTGAGCACGGAGGCGTCGTACAGCTCGGGGACGAAGCCCTCGTCCAGGTTGCGCAGTCCGTACACGAGGTCGTCGTAGCGCGGCTCGGCCGCGACGATCTTCACTCCGGGCGCGTTCTCGCGCAGGTAGCGGCCGACGCCCATCAGGGTGCCGGTGGTGCCCAGGCCGGCCACGAAGTGGGTGATCGACGGCAGGTCGGCGAGGATCTCCGGGCCGGTGGTGGCGTAGTGCGCGCCCGCGTTGTCCGGGTTGCCGTACTGGTAGAGCATCACCCAGTCCGGGTGCTCCGCGGCCAGTTCCTTGGCCACCCGGACGGCGGTGTTGGAGCCGCCGGCGGCCGGCGACGGGATGATCTCGGCTCCCCACATGGCCAGCAGGTCGCGCCGCTCCTGGCTGGTGTTCTCCGGCATCACGCACACGATGCGGTAGCCCTTGAGCTTGGCCGCCATCGCCAGCGAGATGCCGGTGTTGCCCGAGGTCGGCTCCAGGATCGTGCAGCCGGGGTACAGCCGGCCGTCCTTCTCGGCCTGCTCGACCATGTGGAGCGCGGGGCGGTCCTTGATCGAGCCGGTCGGGTTGCGGTCCTCCAGCTTGGCCCAGATCCGGACGTCGTCCGAGGGGGACAGCCGGGGCAGCCGGACCAGCGGCGTGTTGCCGACCGCGGCCAGCGGGGAGTCGTAGCGCATTACTTCGATCCGCCGGCCACGGCCGGGAGGATGGTGACGTTGTCGCCGTCCTTGAGCGCGGTGGAGATGCCGTCCAGGAAGCGGACGTCCTCGTCGTTGAGGTAGACGTTCACGAAGCGGCGCAGCTGGCCGCCGTCGACGATGCGTTCCTCGATGCCCTTGTGCCGGGTCTCCAGGTCCGCGAAGAGGTCGGCGAGCGTGGCGCCCTCACCGTTGACGGCCTTCTCGCCGTCGGTGTAGGTGCGGAGGATGGTGGGGATGCGGACCTCGATGGCCATGGCTGGGCTCCAGTCGTCAGGACGTAGGCAAGTGTGCGGGGGAAACGGGCGCGCGGTTCGTCGGCCCTCCGCGCGAGAGGGCTCTGGTGCTCAGGCGGCAGGACAGATGGCGCTGGCGAGGCGGCACAGGTCGACGTGCAGCCGCGCCACGAGCAGCAGCCTGCCGGGCGTCTCGATGCTCACGTCATGGGGAACCATGCGGTCATGTTAACGATTCCCGGTCCCCGGTTTGGAGTGTGATCCCGCATCGTGGACGCCATCTGCTCACATGGTGGTCAGTAGGCCTCGACGACCTGCACTTCTTCCTCGGTGATCACGCCGTCGATGATCCGGTACGACCGGAACTGGAACTCTCCGAGCCCGTCCTTGTCCGCCGTCGAGACCAGCACGTAGTGCGCGCCGGGCTCGTTCGCGTAGGTGACGTCCGTACGCGAGGGGTAGGCCTCGGTCGCGGTGTGCGAGTGGTAGACGATCACCGGCTCCTCGTCGCGGTCGTCCATCTCGCGGTAGAGCTTGAGGAGGTCCTTCGAGTCGAACTCGTAGAACGTGGGCGAGCGGGCCGCGTTGAGCATCGGGATGAACCGCTCGGGGCGGCCGGTGCCCGCCGGCCCGGCCACGACACCGCACGCCTCGTCGGGGTGGTCCTGGCGGGCGTGCTCGACGATCCGGTCGTACAGGGCCTGGGTGAGGGTCAGCATGAGCGACAGGATAAGCAGACGGGCCCTTGCGTACCGAGGAGTGGTACGCAAGGGCCCGCATGGTGGACAGGATGTCCATGGGGTCAGGGTTCCCGGCCGTAGCGGGGCGGCCGGGAGCCGCTGCTACGACGCCTTGGTGAAGGCCGCGCCGCGCGGGTCGCGGTTCTTCAGGACCAGGTAGGAGATGCCGAGGATCACGCCCCACAGCGGCGCGCAGTACAGCGAGACGCGCGCGTCCTTGTCGGCGCCCATCATCACGATGACCATGCCGATGAAGGCCAGGGCGAACCAGCTCGTGAAGGGGGCGCCGGGTGCCTTGAACTTCGAGCCGGGCAGCTCGCCGCGGTCGGCCTTGGCCCGGTAGCGGATCTGGCAGACCAGGATCATGATCCAGGCCCACATGCCGGAGATGGTGGCGAAGGAGACGACGTAGTCGAAGGCCTTGCCGGGGGCGACGTAGTTGATCCAGACGCCCACGAGCATCAGCGCGGCGGAGAAGGTGGTGCCGATGAGCGGGGTGCCGCTCCTGGTGAGCTTGGTGAAGACCTTCGGGCCCTGGCCGTTGAGCGCGAGGTCGCGCAGCATGCGGCCGGTGGAGTACATGCCGGAGTTGCAGGAGGACAGGGCGGCGGTCAGGACGACGAAGTTGACGATGGCGGCGCCGATGCCCAGGCCCATGCGCTCGAAGGCGGCGACGAAGGGCGAGACGCCCGGCTGGAAGTGCGTCCACGGGACGACCGACAGGATCATGATGAGCGCGCCGACGTAGAAGACGGCGATGCGCCACGGCACGGTGTTGATGGCCTTGGGCAGGGTCTTCTCGGGGTCCTTGGACTCGCCGGCGGTGACGCCGACCAGCTCGACCGCGAGGAAGGCGAACATGACGATCTGCAGGGTCATCAGCGTGCCGCCGATGCCCTTGGGGAAGAAGCCGCCGTCGTTCCACAGGTTGGAGACGGTGGCGGTGTCGGCGGCGTCGGAGAAGCCGATGGTGAGGATGCCGGCGCAGATCAGGATCATGCCGACGATGGCGGTGACCTTGACCATGGAGAACCAGAACTCCAGCTCACCGAAGAGCTTCACGGAGATCAGGTTGGCGGCGTAGAGGATGACCGTGAAGATCAGCGCGTAGGCCCACTGCGGGAAGCTGTCGTGGGTCCAGTACGACATGTACTGCGCGGCGGCGGTGACCTCGGTGATGCCGGTGACCACCCAGAACAGCCAGTACGTCCAGCCCGTCACGTACCCCCAGAACGGGCCCAGGAACTCGCGGGCGTAGTCCGAGAAGGAGCCGGAGACGGGTCGGTACATGAGCAGCTCGCCCAGGGCCCGCATGATGAAGAAGATGACCAGGCCCGCGATCGCGTAGGCCAGGATCAGGCTGGGGCCGGCCTTGGAGATCGCCTTGCCCGCGCCCAGGAAGAGGCCGGTGCCGATGGCTCCGCCGATCGCGATCATCTGGATCTGGCGGGCGCCGAGCGTGCGGTGGTAGCCCTCGCCGCCCTCGCCCCGGGTGCCCTCGCCGGGCGTGTTGCCGTGCTGCTCGACCTGCACTGAGGTCATGTCTGGTGCGCCTTTCTCCACGCCGACCCGCGCCTTCACTGGCTGCGGATCGGGTCCTCGATCCCCCCGGATACGGATGGAGTTGCACCCGGCGGTCTGCCGGTTCAAGCGGGCCGGGAGACATGGGTGGCGTCCCTTCGGCGGTCGTGAAGATCTATCACGCGCCGAGGATGCCCGGAGGGGGAGAAATGTGGCGCACGGCGTCAAAATTTCCGGACAAAGCGCAGCGATCATGGCAGATCGCCGCATCGCGGTGATCTGATCGTTATCCGGATTTGAGCGTCCGCTGAGCGAACATTGCTCTTCCTTGACGCCCCTCAGAGGGTTTCGATCAAGGATTCCTGGAGTCCGCCCAGCCACAGGTACGCCATCACCATCGGCTTGCGCGGGTCGTCGTCCGGCAGCCGGAAGAGTGCGGCGCTCTCGTCGTCCTCGGTGATGTCGAGGCGGGCCGCGAGGGTCAGGCGCAGGTCGTTGAGCCCGCCGAGCCAGCGCAGCGGCAGCTCGCCGGTCAGCTCCAGCACGGCGGCCCCGTCGCCGGCCGGGGTGAGCGCGTCCAGGCTGCGTACGAGCGCCAGCGCGTCCTCGCGCTTGCGGGCGCGCAGGTCGTTCTCGGTGTAGCGGCGGAACTCCGCCGCGCGGGCCTTGAGCTCCGCCGGGTCCACGCCCTCTTCGCCGGCGCCGTCCGGGGAGCCGTAGGCGTCGGGGAAGAGACGGGCGAGCGCCGGGTCGGACGGCGGCTCGGTGGGCCCGTCGGCGAACAGGGCGGCGAGGGGATCGGCGTCCTCGGCCGGCTCGGGGTCGCCGGGGCCGATCAGCTCCAGCATCTGGACCGCGAGCGAGCGCAGGATGGAGATCTCGATCTCGTCCAGCGCGATGGCGGCTCCGCCACCCTTGAGGGACTCGAACATCCCGGTGGACCGGCCCATCAGTTGCGGTCCTGGGAGAGGGTCGCCCACAGGCCGTAGCCGTGCATGGCCTGCACGTCGCGCTCCATTTCCTCGCGGGAGCCGCTTGAGACGACCGCCCGCCCCTTGTGGTGGACGTCGAGCATCAGCTTGTGCGCCACGTCCTTCGAGTAGCCGAAGTACGCCTGGAACACGTACGCCACGTAGCTCATGAGGTTGACCGGGTCGTTGTGCACCAGGGTCACCCAGGGAACGTCGGGTTCCGGGACCGCGAAGGTCTCTTCGGCCGACTCGGTGCGTTCGATCTCAATGGGAGCAACACTCACTCGTCCCATGCTGCCACCGTGACGGGCCCGTTGCACAAACGGGACCCACATCTCGTCACTTTGACGAAATGTGCGCTAGCATCGCCGCCATGAACCCTGCGGACCTGGGCCTGCCGGTGGACGTGCCGTCGACAGCGCTCTTCACGGACCATTACGAGCTCACGATGTTGCAGGCCGCCCTGGCCAACGGCACCGCCGACCGCCGCTCGGTCTTCGAGGTGTTCACCCGGCGGCTCCCCGAGGGGCGCCGCTACGGGGTGGTCGCGGGTACCGGGCGGGTGCTGGACGCGGTGGAGAACTTCCGCTTCGACGGCGCGGTGCTGGAGTTCCTGCGCGAGCGGGCCGTCGTCGACATGCGGACGCTGGACTGGCTGGCCTCGTACCGCTTCTCCGGCGACATCTGGGGCTACCCGGAGGGCGAGGTCTACTTCCCCGGCTCGCCGGTCCTGCGCGTGGAGGGCAGCTTCGCCGAGTGCGTGCTGCTGGAGACGGTGATCCTGTCGATCCTCAACCACGACTCGGCGATAGCGGCGGCCGCCTCCCGGATGTCCTCGGCGGCCGGCGACCGCCCGCTGATCGAGATGGGCGCGCGGCGCACCCACGAACTGGCGGCCGTCGCCTCGGCGCGGGCCGCGTACGTGGGCGGCTTCGCCTCCACCTCGGACCTGGCGGCCGGATTCCGGTACGGCATCCCCACCGTCGGCACCAGCGCGCACGCCTTCACCCTGGTCCACGACAGCGAGCGGGACGCCTTCACCGCACAGGTGGCCTCGCTGGGCCGCGGCACCACCCTGCTGGTGGACACGTACGACGTGGCCGAGGCGGTGCGCACCGCCGTCGAGGTGGCGGGCACCGATCTGGGCGCGGTGCGGATCGACTCGGGGGACCTGCTGCTGGTGGCCCACCGGGTGCGCCAGCAGCTGGACGAGCTGGGGGCGGCCTCGACGAAGATCGTGGTCACCTCGGACCTGGACGAGTACGCCATCGCCTCGCTGGCGGCTGCTCCGGTGGACGCGTACGGCGTGGGCACGCAGCTGGTGACGGGCAGCGGGCACCCGACGTGCTCGATGGTCTACAAGCTGGTGGCGCGGGCCACCTCGGCGGACCCGAAGGCGGCGCTGGCTCCGGTGGCGAAGAAGTCCATGGGCGGGAAGGCGTCGATCGGCGGGCGCAAGTGGGCGGCCCGCCGACGGGACGCCGACGGGGTGGCGGAGGCGGAGGTCGTGGGCGTGGGGCCCGTTCCCGCGGGTCTGGCCGGCCACCAGCTGCTGACCCACCTGGTCAAGGCCGGCGAGGTGGTCGCCCGGGAGCCGCTGGAGGCTGCCCGCGACCGGCACCGCGCGGCGCGCGCGGGCCTGCCGCTGTCGGCGACCCAGCTCTCGCGCGGCGAGGCCGTGATCCCGACGGAGTACGTGTAGCCCTGCGGGCACGCTCGGCGGGAGGGGCGGGGGCTCCACCCCCGGACCCCCGCGCCTCGGTCTCCCCCGGCTCGCTGGGAGGTGCCACCTGGCGAGGCTCCGTTTGAGCCTCGCCGGCGACTGAGGCGCGGGGGCCAAGCGCCGTAGGGGGCCTGGGGCGAAGCCCCAGTTTCGGGAAGGGGCGGGGTGGGGGAAGAGCCTCCCGCAGGGCCCGCCGCAGCACACCATCAAGCCGAAGGGCACGCGAAATGCACCGCGCACTGATCGTCGTCGACGTACAGAACGACTTCTGCGAGGGCGGCAGCCTCGCGGTCACGGGCGGAGCCGACGTCGCCGCCGCCATCACCGAGCTGATCGGGCAGGCGACCGCCGGGTACCGGCACGTCGTCGCCACCCGCGACCACCACATCGACCCGGGGGCGCACTTCGCGCACCCGCCGGCCGAGCCGGACTACGAGACCTCCTGGCCGGTGCACTGCGTGGCCGGCACGGAGGGGGTCGGCTTCCACCCGAACTTCGCGCCCGCCGTGGCCTCGGGTTCGGTCGCCGCGGTCTTCGACAAGGGCGCCTACGAGGCCGCGTACAGCGGCTTCGAGGGCGCGGACGAGAACGGCGAGGGCCTCGCCGCCTGGCTGCGGGAGCGGCACGTCGGCGAGGTCGACGTGGTGGGCATCGCCACCGACCACTGCGTGAAGGCCACCGCCCTCGACGCCGCCCGCGCCGGCTTCACCACGCGCGTCCTGCTGGACCTGACGGCGGCCGTGGCCCCGCACACCACCGAGCGGGCCCTGGAGGAGCTCCGCGCGGCCGGCGTGACCCTCGTGGGCACGGCCGGGCCCCGGGCCTAGAGAACGCGGCCGGGGCCCGCTGCCGCCCCCTCAGGTGCCCAGCAGGGCCCGGATGGGGTGCCAGAGCTCCTGGGCGCGGTCGGGTGCGCCGCGCCACAGCAGGCCGTCCGGATGGTGCAGGACGGCCGTCACCTCGTCGGGTGTGGGCGGCTGGGCGTTGCCCCGCAGGTACACGGCCCGCATCCCGAGGTTCCGCAGCCTGGTCAGGGCGCGGGCCCGGTTCGCGGCGTGCACCAGCACGCGGACATTTCCGCCCTCACCGGACGGCCGCGGCAGCGTGAGCGCAACGACCACGCTGCCGCCTGGCAATCTGACGAAACCTCCACCGGGCATGGCTGTCATCTCCCCCGTCAATAAGAACCTCGTACCGGGGCATCTAAACGCGATCGGCCGCCGCCCGCTAGAGGGCGACGGCCGATCATGCTTTGACCTGCGATTTTACCGAATTACCTCTTCGAGGGGCCAACCTCGACGGTCATGACCTCACCGTCGTAGGTCTCCTTCACGATCTTGATCTTGGTGTTGGTGTCAGTGACCTTCACCGATCCGGTCGGGTTCTCCTCGGAGTAGTACTTGCCCGGGTTGCGGTCGTCGAAGACCAGGTTCGTGGGCTTCGGCTTCAGGAACAGCGACTCGCCGTTCTTGTGCAGCGTGAACGCGTCCGTGGAGTACGCGCTGAAGGTGGCGTCGTACGGCTGGATCTTGTTGCGCAGCAGGGTGCCGTCCGACCACTTCATGGGCTTGGCGTTGGCGTCGATCGGCAGGATCAGACCCTGGCCCGGGTGCTGGCTGGTGTTGTTGTCCTTCTGGGAGGTGTCCCACTGCCAGATCAGCAGACCGTCCTGGTACGGGTAGTGCTCGACCCAGTCCGGCTTGGTGTTGCCGAAGCCGAAGTTGTACGGGCCCACCTTGAGGGTGGAGTCGTACGACACGTAGCGGCGGTTCTCGGCCAGGTAGTACTGCGCGTACTCCTTGGTGAAGCCGGCGCCGATCCGCGAGAAGCCCTTGCCGGTCCAGCCGTTGTCGCCGTTCTCGGCGCCGTCGGTGAACAGCGCGGAGCCGTCCGCGGTGATGGTGAGGGCATCGCCCGTGAAGCCCTTGCCGCCCGCGCCGCCGTCCGTCTGGTAGCGGAAGCGGAGGTCGACCTTCTTGCCCGCGTAGGCGTCGAGCGGGAAGTTGAGGTTCTTCCAGGCACCCGAGACACCGGTGAGCGACGGGCTGCCGGAGGCGTCGGCCGGGATGGCCGTGCCGTCGGCGGTGCCGGCGAGGGCGGTCCAGGTGGCGCCGCCGTCCGTGGACACCTCGGTGTAGAGGTAGTCGTAGTCGGCCTCGATGTCCCACCAGCCCTTGAGGGACAGGGCGGCGGACGACTTGCCCGTCAGGTCGACGGAGCGGGTCAGGGTGTTCTTGAGGTCGTCACCCATGCCGCTCCACCACTGGGTGGAGCCCTCGGCGGGCGCGACGATGTCCGTCTGGACCTTCTTCTTCGGCAGCTCGACGACCAGGGCCTGCTTGTCCTTGGTGTTGAACGCCGACACACCGAGCTTGTGGGTGGACTTCGTCGCGGCCTTGGCCGTGTCGTAGTTCAGCCAGCCCAGCTGGAGCTTGTCCCAGGCGGTCATGTCGCCCGGCATGTCGCCTATGGAGTCCTTGCCGGTGCCGAGCCAGGAGCCGGCCGACATCAGGGACCAGAAGCCGACGCCGTTCTCGCCGCCACCGGAGGTGTCGTAGAGGTCGGGCAGGCCGAGGTCGTGGCCGTACTCGTGGGCGAAGACACCGAGGCCGCCGTTCTCGGGCTGCATGGTGTAGTCGCCGACCCAGATGCCGGAGTTGCCGATCTGGGTGCCGCCGGCCTTGTTGTTGTCCGGGCCGGTCTTGCCCGCGGCGGTGCCGTAGGCGTACCAGCGGTGCGCCCACAGGGCGTCGGGGCCCTGCACGCCGCCGCCGGCCGACTCGTCCTCGCCCGCGTGGACGATCTGGAAGTGGTCGATGTAGCCGTCGGGCTCGTTGAAGTTGCCGTCGCCGTCGAAGTCGTAGCGGTCCCACTGGTCGTACTGAGCCAGCTTCGCCTTGATCTCGGCGTCGGTCTTCCCGGCCTTCTTCTGCGCCTCGACCCACGCCGTGACGCCGTCCTTGACGGTGTCCCAGACGTTGGAGCAGTTGGACTGGCCGCAGAAGTTGGAGCCGTAACGGGCCTCGTTGTACGGGACCTTGACCCAGTCGGAGACCTCGCCCTCGACCGAGTAGCGGCCCGAGGAGGTCTTCTCGTAGTACGTCTTCAGGGAGTGCTTGCCCTCGCCGGTGGCGAAGTACAGGTCCTGGAAGTGCTGACGGCTGAAGTCCGCGCGCCAGGCCGTGCTGTTGTCCTTCGCGCGGTCGGGCTGCGCGATGGTGTTGTGCAGCGGACCGGGGGTGCCGCCGTACTTCGGAACGGCCGGCTTGGGGCCGGGGCCGTCGGGGTCGTGCATGGTCGTGTTGTCGACCTGGTCGCCGAACTCGACGAGGATCGTGAAGATCTTGTCGGTCTTCTCGCGGCCGAGCTCGACGTACTTCTTGTCGTCCAGCTTGACGACCTTGGAGGCGCCGCGCTGCTCGACGCCCTTCTTGCCCTGGAGGACCTGGTCCAGGGCGGCCTTGCGCTGCTGGGCCTGCTGCTCGCTGAACGGGCCCTTGAGGTCGTGCTCGACGACCTTGGCAGGAGTGGTCGGGTCCTGCCGGTCGGCCACCGGGGCGGCCGGGGCCTTGCCCTCGGCCTGGGCCGCGGTGACGGTGAAGAAGGTTGCACTGGTCGCACATGCGGCCATGGTCACGGTGACGGCGGCAGCGCGCATCGCACGCCGTCTGGCGGAATTGCTGGTCACTTGATGTCGTTCCCCTCCCGCGGCCGCAACGTCTGAGTTCGGAACTTCTCCATAGGAGCGGGGGGTTCCGCGCGGCGCGCGTCTCAAGTGACGACATTTGACCGGAGAGACGCAAGAAAAGACAGACCTTGACTTGAACCTTACAACTGCACTATGCGGTCAGGGAGTTCCGCTATCCGGACGTTCCGCTGCCATATAGGGCGAAGGGCGCTTCCCGACCCCGATACGGGTCCGTACCGTCCCCCTTTCTCCCCTACCCGGGCGCGAAAGAATGACTCCGTGCGCCCCCTGTGCTCCGGCACCGTGTGTTAGGTCACGCTTACCGGCGGCTCCGCCCGGGCATCCCGTCATGGAGTCACTTGACGCGCGACGTTGGTTGAGCCGACTCCCCCTCCCCCTCACCGAGGACGGATATCGCCATGCCGCGTCCGACTGCCGCACAGCTCGCGTACGGGTCCGCCACGGTCATCGTGTCGACGATCGCCATGCTGCTGCTCTCGCAGACGAGCACCGGGCTCGGCGTCGCGGTCATCTCCGCCGCCGCGCTCGCCCTGGGCCTGCTCGTCGCCCTCACCGTGCCCGCCCCCAGGCGCCGCGGCCGCCACGCGGCGCGTACGGGTGCCGGCGCGGCAACCGCGTCCCCCGCGTCCGCCGCGGGGGCGACGACGGACGCCCGGGTGCCCGACCCGCGGCCGACGTCGGCCGAACACCCGGTCCATCACTGACACTTCGCCCTTCGGCGGGTGCACGACGCGACGCGGGCGGCCTCCCTCGGGGGGAGGCCGCCCGCGTCGCAGGCGTGCGCTGGGCGCGTGGGGGCGTGGGCGTGCGGTCCGCCGGGGCCGGGCCGTCCAGGCCGCTCAGGTCGCTCAGGTCGCTCAGGTCGCTCAGGTCGACTGGACCACCACGGTCTTGGCCGCCTTGTCGTGCAGGCCCTGCTTGTACGGCTTGTCGACAAGGATCGAGACGACCAGCGCGATCGGCCACAGGCAGAAGCAGCAGATCAGCGTCGGCAGCCAGAGCACGGCGGCCCGGGTCAGGGACGCGCCGGAGTTCGGCACGGTGCCGTCGTTGAGCATGGCGACGCGCAGGCCCATCGCCTTCTTGCCCACCGTCCGGCCGTCCTTCTTGGTGAACCACCAGTCGTAGCCGAGGTAGGCGACGATCGAGATCAGGGTCATCAACAGACCGCTGCCGCTGTACGACTTGGTGAAGACCTCGCTGACGTCCTCACCCCGGTCGGTCTGGACCGTGTAGCGGTTCGTGCCGAACGCCAGTTGGATCAGGAACAGCGGGACGGCGACGATCAACACGTCGATGACGCGGGCGGCGAGCCGCTTGCCGAAGTCGGCGAGCGGGGGCATGCCGGCCAGCGGGTCGGGCATGCCGTAGCCGCCGCCACCTCCGTACGGGTCGCCTCCGCCGCCGTACGGGGGCGGAGGGGGCGGGTATCCCCCGCCGCCGGGGCCCGGGCCGCCCGGGGGCGGCGGGCCGCCGCTTCCGGGGGGTGGCGGGCCGTACGGTGAACCGCCCGACGGAGGCGTCGGTTCCTCGGGCTTCTTTCGGAACGGGTCTTCCTCGGGCGGCTGGCCCGGCGGCGGCTGATCGGTACTCATGGCCCGAGTCGAACCCGGGTCCGCCGCCCCCGCAACGGGACCGCGTCCGTTCGTGGCCCGGCCTGGATCCGCCGGCACCCCCCGGACGCCCCCCTGGGTCCTGTCGTCGACGTCCCACGAGAGTGCGTGCCGGGCGTCGCGACAAGGCGAACGTTGCCTGACGCGGCACTAGGGTCTGTATCGAGTTGCCCCGTGGAGCATCTCGATACAGACCCTAGCGGGCCACGTACGTCCTGGCCGCCTTGTCGTGCCAGGCCTGGCGGCGCGGGCGGTCCACGAGGCACCACAGGCTGCCGGGCAGGCCCAGAAGGGCGTACACGAGCCAGCGCCGCAGGGCGGCGCCGAAGGACGGCGGGCGCAGGGTGGCGGTGGCCAGCACGCGGACGCCCAGCAGCTTCTTGCCCGGGGTGCGGCCCCAGCGGGCGGTGGGCAGCACCTCGTAGAAGAGGCCGAAGAGGAGGACGGCTCCGAAGACCATGCCGAGGCTGCCGGCCATGGTCGAGTCGAGCAGCCAGACGGTGGTGGTGCGGCCGCTCGCCCGTGCCGCGTCGACCTTGGCCTGGACGTGGGCGGTGGCGCCGGGCAGGAGGGGTCGGGCGACGGCGGCGGCCACGGCGCCGAACACGAGGGAGTCCAGGGCCCGGGCGAGGCTACGGCGCACCAGCCCGGCGGGGCGCACGGCCCGTTCCGCCATCCGCTCGAAGACCTCCCGGGGCGTGCCGGATCGGCCGGTACGGGCGCCCGCGCGGGCCTCCTCGGATCCGCGCGGCTCCCAGCCGCCGGCCCCCGGCTCCTCCGCGGGGGCGGCGTCCGCGGCGGGCTGCGCAGCCTTCGGGCGGACTCCCGCGGGCCGGGGTTCCCACACCTCGGGCCGGGCGGGCGCGGCGAGCTGCGGCTCACGGCGTACGGGCTCGGCCGGGGCGGGGGCCGGAGCAGGGGCCGGGGCCGGGGCCGGGGCGGGGGTAGGGGCAGGGGCGGGAGACGGGGCGGGTGCGGGGGCCGCCTCGGGCCAGGAGGAGGTGAGCCCGGAAGGGCCGGGGCCGCCCGCTCCGGGGGCGTCGGGCCATGCGGGGGCGGCCGGGACCGCCGGGGCGGCCGGGGAGCGCGCCGACAGGATGCCCGCGGAGGACGGCGCGGGCAGTCTGGCGGGCGCCGCCGCGGCGGACGGCGTACGGGCCAGGGAGATCCCCGCGGGCCGGGCCGACGGCTGCCCGGGCTCGGGGGTGGGAGCAGGGGCGGGCGCGGAGGCCGGCGCGGGCGCGGGCGCGGGCTGCGGATCGGCCTCCTGCGGGCTGCCCCACGACACCCGGCGGTCGCGGGGCCCGCCGAAGCCGGCCTGGTGGACGGGGTCGGCCTGCCACACCGCCGGGGCCGGCCCGGCCGCGGCCGCGGCCTCCGGCGCCGGCGCGGGCTCCGGGAGCGCCTCGGTCGCGGAGGTCTCGTCCAGGAACACCGGCCCCGTCTCGTCGGCGCGGACGGCGGGCGCGGCGACGGGAACCTGGGCGGCGAGCGGGCGGACCGGAGCGGGGACGGGCGCGGGCGCGGCGACGGGCGCGGGAACAGGCGTGGGTGCCGGAACGGGGACGGGCGCGGGGACGGGCGCGGGTGCGGGCGCCGCCGGGGCAGGGCGGCTCGTACCGGGGACCCAGGCCGCGCCGTTCCAGTACCGGATGTACCCCGGGATGGACGGATCCGGGTAGTAGCCCTCGCGGGCCGCGTGCTCGCCGTCACCAGGGGAGGCCGTCATGTCCCCAACTCCGATCGTGGCTTGAGGCTTGTGCAAGGGGAGGACCATAGCCAAGAACCGTGGGCCGGCAGGTCCGGTAACGGGAGAATCCAAGCCATTGAGCGAACGTCACTCCACACGACGGTTTTCGGTCAGCCGACAGGATCCGGCCAATTTCGCGTTCGCCGTCGAAAGTCGCGTCATACCCGGGCACATGGGAGCTCTCTGCGGGTGTGGGGCGCCTTCCGGCCCCACGCACCGAACCGAAGTGAGGCAGTCATGCACCACCCCGTCATCGAGCGCGAGCTGGAACTGAAGCTGGTCCTGTCACCCGAGCGCAGCATCCCCGTCCCCGCGCGCCTGCTCTACCTCACGGAAGACCCGTTCGCCGTCCACATCACCTTCCACACCGGCTCGGACACCCCGGTCTACTGGACCTTCGCCCGCGAGCTGCTCGTGGAGGGCGTGTTCCGCCCGTGCGGTCACGGCGACGTCCGGATCTGGCCCACGAAGGTCGACAACGACGCCGTACTCTGCATGGCGCTCAGCTCCCCCGACGGCGACGCCCTCCTGGAGGCCCCGGCCCTGTCCGTGTCGGCCTGGTTGGAGCGAACCCTGCGCGTCGTCCCGCCCGGCACCGAGTCCGAGCGCCTCGGCCTGGACGCGGCGCTGGCGGAGCTGCTCACTCCGACCCCGGCCGACGACCTGTGGCTGCGCGACCCGTGGCCGTCGGACGAGTCGGCGGACGGGGACCTGTGATGGCGAACGGCCCCCGGACGCCGCGCGGTCCCCGCAATCCGCGCGGGCGCCGGATCCCGCGCGCCCTGCGGAACCCGAGCGGCCTGCGCCTCGTACGGTCAGAAGAGCTTGCCGGGGTTGAGGAGCGCCAGTGGATCGAAAGCCTGCTTGACGGCGCGCTGCATCTCCATTGCGACCGGGCCGAGTTCACGGGCGAGCCATTCCTTCTTGAGCACGCCGACGCCGTGTTCGCCGGTGATCGTCCCGCCGAGGGAGAGGCCGAGTCCCATGATCTCGCCGAAGGACTCCCGGGCCCGCCGCGTCTCGTCCTCGTCGGCGGGGTCGAAGCAGACGATCGGGTGGGTGTTGCCGTCGCCGGCGTGCGCGCAGACGCCGATGAGGAGGCCCTGGGCGCGGGCGATGGCGGCGGTACCGTCGAGCATCTCCCCGAGCCGGGAGCGCGGCACGCACACGTCGTCGATCATCGTGGCGGGCCGGAGCGCCTCCAGCGCGGGGAAGGCCATCCGGCGGGCCTGGAGCAGCAGTTCCGACTCCGCCTCGTCCTCGGCGGGCACGACGGCGGTGGCTCCGGCGGCCGTGCACAGCTCCCCCACGGCGGTGAGGTCCTCGGGGGCGTGCGGGGTGTCGAAGGCGGCGAGCAGCAGCGCCTCGGTGGCCTCGGGCAGGCCCATCCTGCCGAGGGCGTTGACGGCGTGGACGGTCGTACGGTCCATCAGCTCCAGCAGCGAGGGGGTCAGCCCGGCCTCCATGACGGCGCAGACGGCCTCGCAGGCGGCTGTGACGGAGGGGAACTCGGCAGCCAGGACCAGTTGCCGGGGCGGCGCCGGCCTGAGGGCGAGGACGGCCTGTACGACGATCCCGAGGCTGCCCTCGGAGCCGACGAAGAGCCGGGTGAGGTCATATCCGGCGACGCCCTTGGCGGTGCGCCGGCCCGTGCGCAGCAGGCGCCCGTCGGCGAGGACGACATCGAGGCCGAGGACGTATTCGGCGGTGACTCCGTACTTGACGCAGCACAGGCCGCCCGAGGCGGTGCCGATGTTGCCGCCGATGGTGCACTGCTCCCAGCTGGAGGGGTCGGGCGGGTAGTACAGGCCCCGTTCGGCGACGGCCCGTGAGAGGACGGCGTTGACGACGCCCGGCTCGACGACGGCGATCCGGTCGACGGCGCTGATCTCCAGGATCCGGTCCATCTTCACCAGGGACAGCACGATGCAGCCGTCGGTGGCGTTGGCGCCGCCCGACAGGCCCGTCCGGGCGCCCTGTGGGACCACGGGGATCCGCAGGGCGGTGGCGGTGCGCATGACGTGCTGGACCTGTTCGACGGTCCGGGGAAGGACGACGGCCGCCGGGGTGCCGGCAGCGCAGAAGCTGGCCATGTCGGTGGCGTAGGAGGCGGTCACCTGGGGGTCGGTGAGGAGGGCGTCGGCGGGGAGCCCTTCGAGGAGGCTCGCTCGCAGACGTGCGGAGAGGTCATCTTCCATGGGGCCAGCGTGGCAGCCGGGGCCATCGGTGTGAACACGCCCGCGCACGTCTTCAGACACCCCGGCCTGCTCTTCATATTGACGCACAGTGACCCCATGGACCGTATCGACGAGGATTCGCAGACGCCGGCGCCGCCCGTGACCTTCACCGGCCGCAAGACGCTCGTGGCCGCCGGGGTGGCGGTGGTCCTGATCGCCGGGGCCCTGTTGATCCGCCCGGCCCGGACCGGTGACGACGCGCGCCCGCCGGGGCCGAGCGAACGCGCCGCCGCGGCGGTGGGGATGGGTGCGCCCGCTTCGGCGACGGATGTGGTGGCGCTGGTGGCGGACCGGGAGAAGTGGGTGGCGTCGCACGCCGACGACGACGCCTCGTGGGCCGTCCTGGGCTCCGCCTACCTCGAACAGGCGCGGCGGACCGCGGACTCGGCCTGGTACCCGAAGGCGGAGAAGGCCCTGAAGCGGTCGCTGGAGGTGCGCCCGGCGGAGAAGGGCAACCTGGAGGCGATGACGGGCATGGGCGCGCTGGCCAATGCCCGGCGGGACTTCGGGACCGCCCGGAAGTGGGGCGAGCTGGTACGGGCGCAGGCGCCGAAGCAGTGGTCGGCGTACCCGGTGCTGGTGGACGCGTACACGGGGCTCGGCGACTACAAGGGCGCGCAGAAGGCGATGGAGCTGCTGCTGGAGCTGCGGCCGGGGCTGGTGGCGCACATCAGGGCCTCGCAGGTCTACCGGGACCGCGGCTGGCGCGAGGACGCGGTGGTGTCGATGGAGTCCGCGGCGGCCGCGGCGAAGGCTCCCGCCGAGAAGGCGTACGCGCTGTTCCGGCTCGGGGAGCTGTCCTGGGAGCGGGGTGACCCGGCGGAGGCGCTGCGGCAGTACGAGGGGGCGCTGCGGACTGATCCGGCACAGGCGGAGGCCCTGGCGGGCCGGGCGCGCGCGCTGGCGGCGCTGGGGCGCGGCGGGGAGGCGGTGCGGGACTACCGGATGGCGCTGGGGCGGACCCCGGTGCCGCAGCTGGCCCGGGAGCTGGGCGAGCTGCTGGAGTCGCTGGGCCGGGATCAGGAGGCGCGCGCGCAGTACGACGCGCTGGCGACGATGGCGGTCCGCGACAGCGCGAACGGCGTGGACGCCGACGTGGTCCTGGGCCTGTACGAGGCGGACCACGGGGATCCGGCGGCGGCGGTGCGGCGGTTGTCGCAGGAGTGGGAGCGGCACAAGAGCATGCAGGCGGCGGACGCGCTGGGGTGGGCGCTGCACCGGGCGGGTGATCACACGGCGGCGCTGGAGTACGCGAAGAAGGCGACGGAGCCGGGGCTGCGCAGCGCCGACTTCGCCTACCACCGGGCGATGATCGAGCAGGCCCTGGGCGACGAGGCGGGGGCGCGGCGGCACCTGCAGGAGGCGCTGCGGACGAATCCTTACTTCTCGCCGGTGCGGGGGCCTCTGGCGAAGGAGGCGCTGGCGGCGATCGGCCAGCCGCCGCCGGGCGGGCCGGAGCACCTGCAGCCGGTGGAGCCGTGGGTCGAGCCGGAGCTCCCGAAGCCGAACCCCAAGCCGACACCGAAGCCGAAGCCCGCGGCGGCCAGGCCGCAGGCGAAGCCGAGCGCGGCGGCGCCTTCGCAGAAGCCGTCACCGGCCGCCCGCTGACGGGCCGGAGGCCCTGCGGCCCGGCCACCGGGAGGCCCGTGCCCCGGCACCCGGCGCCGCGCATGCCGGATCGCCCCGCTCTGCGGCGAGGCGCGACGCCTGCGGCGGCGGCAGCAGCGGCGAGGGCCGGTGCGGCCCGGCGGGCCCGGCGGTCTCCGCCACCCTGCGCGGCGGGCACAGCTCCATCGCACGGCGCGGCGCAGCCGACCATGCGGCCCGGTGCGCGGGTGGGACGGGCGCCGCGTGTTGGCCCACTCCCCTCCGGAGGGCACCACACGGCGGCGTGTCCGGGCCCGCGCACCGGGGCCGACGGCAGCCCGAGGCCCCCGGCGCGGGCCGGGGGCCTGTAGGTACGTGCGCGACTCAGAGGTTGCCGCGCTTCTCCTGCTCGCGCTCGATGGCCTCGAACAGCGCCTTGAAGTTGCCCTTGCCGAAGCCCATCGAGCCGTGGCGCTCGATGATCTCGAAGAAGACCGTCGGGCGGTCCTGCACCGGCTTGGTGAAGATCTGCAGCAGGTAGCCGTCCTCGTCGCGGTCGGCGAGGATCTTCAGCTCGCGCAGTTCGTCGATCGGCACGCGGGTGTCGCCGACCCACTCGCCGAGCGTGTCGTAGTAGGTGTCCGGGACGGAGAGGAACTGGACGCCCGCCGCGCGCATCGAGCGGACCGTGGAGACGATGTCGTTCGAGGCCAGCGCGATGTGCTGGACACCGGGGCCGTTGTAGAACTCCAGGTACTCGTCGATCTGCGACTTCTTCTTCGCGATCGCCGGCTCGTTGATCGGGAACTTGACCTTCTTGGTGCCGTCCGCGACCACCTTGGACATCAGCGCCGAGTACTCGGTCGCGATGTCGTCGCCCACGAACTCCTTCATGTTCGTGAAGCCCATGACCTTGTTGTAGAAGGCGACCCACTCGTTCATGCGGCCGAGTTCCACGTTGCCGACGCAGTGGTCGATGGCCTGGAAGGTGCGCTTGGCCGGGGGCTCGACCATCGGCGGGGCGGCGACGTAGCCCGGCAGGTAGGGGCCGGTGTAGTCGCCGCGCTCGACCAGGGTGTGGCGGGTCTGGCCGTAGGTCGCGATGGCGGCCAGTACGACCGTGCCGTGCTCGTCCTTGACCTCGTACGGCTCGTCCAGGCCGCGGGCGCCCTGCTCGACGGCGTACGCGTAGGCCGCGCGGACGTCGGGGACCTCGATGGCGAGGTCGATCACGCCGTCGCCGTGCTCGGTGACGTGCTCGGCGAGGAAGCGGCCGTGGTCGGTCGTCGCCTTGATGACCGAGGTCAGCACGAAGCGGGCGGAGCCGTTGGTCAGGACGTAGCTGGCCGTCTCGCGGCTGCCGTTCTCCGGTCCGCAGTAGGCGACGAGCTTCATGCCGAAGGCGGTCGAGTAGTAGTGCGCGGCCTGCTTGGCGTTGCCGACGGCGAAGACGACCGCGTCCATGCCCTTCACCGGGAAGGGGTCTGCCTCACGCGCGGTGTGCGGGGTGGTTTCGAGGTTCGCCAGAGACTCAGTCATGAGCGCAGAGTCCCGCCGATCCACAAGCTGCGCAATAGTTTCCTGAATGACTGTACAAACTGCACAGCATCGCCGGAGCATGGTTGAAACATCTGTGCACTATGACCACCCACGAGCATGCGTGGGCACGCGGAGGCTTCCATGGGCATCGACGATCTCGACGGCCGGCTCATCGTCCTGCTGGCCCGCGAGCCCCGGATCGGGGTGCTGGAGGCCTCGCGCCGGCTGGGCGTGGCCCGCGGGACGGTCCAGGCGCGCCTGGACCGGCTCCAGTCCAACGGGGTCATCCGCGGCTTCGGCCCGCAGGTCGACCCGACGGCGCTCGGGTATCCGGTGACCGCCTTCGCCACGCTGGAGATCAAGCAGGGGCAGGGGGCCGACGTACGGGCGCACCTGGACGGGGTCCCGGAGGTGCTGGAGCTGCACACCACCACCGGCCACGGGGACATGCTGTGCCGGCTGGTGGCCCGGTCCAACGCCGATCTCCAGCGGGTGATCGACCGTGTCGTCGGCTTCGACGGGATCGTCAGGGCCTCCACGGCGATCGTGATGGAGAACCCGGTGCCGTTCCGGATCATCCCGCTGGTGGAGCAGGCCGCGGAGGACGACACCCGGCCCCAGTGAAAGCCCGGGCCGCGAGCCTGTACGACGCCGTCCCGCGCGGGGCCGGATGATCGGGGCGGCCGTGGCCGGCGTACTGATCGCGGTGTTCGGCGCCGAGACCGTACTGCTGCTGGACGCGGCCACCTTCGGAGTGTCGGCGCTGCCCGTCTGCGCCTTCCTGCGCGGAGTCCCGGCCGCCGGGCCGCAACGGGGCGCCGACAAGGTCTCGTTCGCCGCCTATCGCGCCGAACTCGCCGAGGGCTGGGCGTTCCTGACCCGCTCCCGGCTGCTGCTGGGCATCACGGTCATGGCCATGATGACCAACGGCCAGGACCAGGGCTGGTCTTTCGGCGGCACGTACCTGCTCACCACGCTCGCACCGCTTGTCTTCCCCGCCTGGCGGGGGATGGAGCGCGAGGCGGAGGTCAGCAGGACGGGGCGGCCTCTCCCCGGTTCAGCGCGCGAAGAGCGTTCACCGCATCCGTCAGCGAAGTGACGGGCACCAGTTGCAGCCCCTCGGGCAGCTCCGACTGCGCGTCCGCGCATTCGTCCTTCGGTACGAGGAACACGCTGGCCCCGTCGCGGCGCGCGGCCTGCGTCTTCAGGGCCACGCCGCCGACGGCGCCGACCTTGCCGTCGGCGGTGATGGTGCCCGTACCGGCGATGTTGCGGCCACCGGTGAGGTCGCCGCCGCTGCCGTCGCCGTCGAGCTTGTCGACGATGCCGAGGGAGAAGAGGAGCCCGGCGCTCGGGCCGCCGACGTCGGCGAGGTTGAGGTCGACCTTCACGTCCTTGGGGTCCTTGTGGAGGAAGCCGAGGGCGGCGTCGGCGGCGGCCGACTGCGACTTGGCCATTTCCTCCAGATTGTGCTTCTCGATCTCCTCGTCGCTTCCACCGGAGGAGTAGACGGCCTCCCGGGGCAGGACGGCCTGATCGGTCTTGAACCAGTGGCCGACGAGCTCGTGCAGCTTCATCGTCGAGGACGGCCCGGTGGCCCGGATGGTGGTCATCCGCAGCTGTCCGCTGGTGTCCCTGACCGGGGCCCCGGAGACGCTGATGACGGGCTTGCCCTGGTCGGACCCCAGCACGTCGGCCGTGAGCCCGGGCACGGCGACCACGAAGGGCAGCGGCGCGAGGGCCGCGACGGCGAACAGCCCGAGCACGGGCACGGCACAGACGGCCAGGGCAGCGGGACGCGGCAGACGTGTGAGACGAGAGAGCACCCGCCCAATCTATCCGCCCCCGCCCCCACCAGCCCCGCCGGCCGATCCAGCGGCGTCGGCCGATCCAGCCCCGCCGGCGTTTGAGGCGCGGGGGTCCGGGGGCGGCGCCCCGGCAACGGCGCCGCAGACGCGTACGGGCCCGGGCCCGCCCGGATCCGCCGGGCCCGCGGCCTAGCGAAGGGCGTCGGCGACCTCCCGCGCCGCGTCCACCACCCGCGGCCCCACCCGCTCCGGCACGGCGTCGGCCAGCATGACGACGCCGACGCTGCCCTCCAGCCCGCTGATGCCCACCAGCGGCGCCGCGGCCCCACTGGCGCCCGCTTCGAGCTCGCCGTGGGTCAGCGTGTACCCCGGTTCGATGAGGGAGCCCTGACGGGCGGCCAGAATGGCCCGCCCGGCGGCACCGCGGTCCAGGGGGTGGCGGAAACCGGCCCGGTAGGCCACGTGGTAGTCCGTCCAGGTCGGCTCCACCACGGCGACGGCGAGCGCCTCGGTGCCGTCGACGAGGGTCAGGTGCGCGGTGGCGCCTATGTCCTCGGCGAGGGACCGCAGCGCGGGCAGGGCCGCCTCGCGCACCAGCGGGTGCACCTGCCGGCCCAGCCGCAGCACCCCGAGCCCGACCCTGGCCCGGCCGCCGAGGTCACGGCGGACCAGGGCGTGCTGTTCGAGGGTGGCGAGGAGCCGGTAGACCACCGTGCGGTTGACGCCGAGGCGGTTGGAGAGCTCGGTGACGGTCAGACCGTGGTCGGTGTCGGCGAGCAGTTTGAGGACTCTGAGCCCTCTGTCGAGAGTCTGGGAGGTTTCCGCGGTCACGACGCCTCTCCCTCTTTCGGTGAGCGGCGGTGACTCTCGCGGTGGCACACCGCCGGTCCCGCGGCGGCGCACAGGAGAGGCCGCCGGTAGCGGCCATTGCACCGGCTGCGCTCCCGCGGCGGCGCTGCCACGGTGCGTTCGATGCGGGGAATGTAGCGAGCAGGTCCGCTCAGCGGAAGGGCTCGTCCAGAATCCGGGCGCGTGCTACCTGTTTGTGCCGTTTCCTGATCGCCTCAAGTGTCGTTTCGTGACAACGATTCGCACAGGCGCGGAAACGGCGGGACGAGCACGGGGTCCGTGCGAACCTCCGCACGGACCCCGTCACGCGTACCGGGCAAAACCTCCGAACTCACCGCACTCGCCGCACTCACCGCATTCGGCACACTCAGCGCACACTCGGCACACTTCGCACACTCAGCGCATACGGGTCGCCCATTCCTGCACCTTCTTGATGCGCTCGCGGATCTGCCCCGCCGTCGCCTCCGCGCTCGGCGGCCCGCCGCAGACGCGGCGCAGCTCCGTGTGGATCACCCCGTGCGGCTTGCCGCTCTGGTGGACGTAGGCGCCCACCATCGTGTTGAGCGACTTGCGCAGCTCCAGCAGTTCCTTGTGGGAAACCACGGGCCGCCGCTCGGCCGGCAGCTCCAGCAGGTCCGCCTCCGTGTCGGGCTTGCGCCGGCTGTGCGCGATCTGCCGGGACTGCCGCTTCTGCAACAGCATCTGCACCTGGTCCGGTTCGAGCAGCCCGGGGATGCCGAGGTAGTCCTGCTCCTCCTCGCTTCCCGGGTGCGCCTGCATGCCGAACTCGGCGCCGTCGTACAGCACCCGGTCGAAGACGGCGTCGGACTCCAGCGCCTCGAAGGACATCTGCTCGTCCTCGCCGGTGTCCTCGTCCTCCTGGCGGTTCGCCTCGTCCATCTCCTTCTCGGACTCGGCGTACGGGTCCTCCTCGCCCTGCTTCTTCGGCTTGTCGAGGACGTGGTCGCGCTCGACCTCCATCTCGTTGGCGAAGCCGAGGAGGTAGGGGATGGTCGGGAGGAACACGGACGCCGTCTCGCCGCGCCTGCGCGAGCGCACGAAGCGTCCGACGGCCTGTGCGAAGAACAGCGGGGTGGAGATCGTCGTCGCGTACACGCCGACCGCGAGGCGCGGTACGTCGACGCCCTCGGACACCATGCGGACCGCGACCATCCAGCGGTCGTCGTTCGCGCTGAAGGTGTCGATGTTCTTCGACGCGCCGGTGTCGTCGGACAGCACCAGGGTCGGCCTGGTCCCGGTGATCTCCCGGATGAGCTTGGCGTACGCGCGCGCCGAGTCCTGGTCGGAGGCGATGACGAGGCCGCCGGCGTCCGGGATGCCCTTGCGGACCTCGGTGAGCCGCCGGTCGGCGGCGCGCAGCACGTTCGGCATCCAGTCGCCGCGCGGGTCCAGGGCGGTGCGCCAGGCCTGCGAGATGGCGTCCTTGGTCATCGGCTCGCCGAGGCGGGCGGCGATCTCGTCGCCGGCCTTGGTCCGCCAGCGCATGTTGCCGCTGTAGGAGAGGAAGATGACCGGCCGGACGACGCCGTCGCCGAGCGCGTTGCCGTAGCCGTAGGTGTAGTCGGCGGAGGACCGCCGGATCCCGTCGTTGCCCTCTTCGTAGGTCACGAACGGGATGGGGTTGGTGTCGGAGCGGAAGGGCGTACCGGTCAGCGCGAGCCGGCGGGTCGCCGGGTCGAACGCCTCCAGGCAGGCCTCGCCCCAGGACTTCGAGTCACCGGCGTGGTGGATCTCGTCGAGGATCACCAGGGTCTTGCGCTGCTCGCAGCGGTTGCGGTGGAGCATGGGCCGCACGCCGACACCGGCGTAGGTGACGGCGACGCCGTGGTAGTCCTTGCTGAGCGGGCCCGCCGAGTACTCGGGGTCCAGCCGGATGCCTATCCGGGCCGCGGCCTCCGCCCACTGCTTCTTCAGGTGCTCGGTGGGCGCGACGACGGTCACCTGCTGCACGACGTGGTGGTGCAGCAGCCAGGAGGCGAGGGTGAGGGCGAAGGTGGTCTTGCCTGCGCCGGGGGTCGCGACGGCGAGGAAGTCCCGGGGCTGGTTCTGGATATAGCGGTCCAGCGCTCCCTGCTGCCAGGCGCGCAGCTTGCTGGCGGTGCCCCACGGGGCACGGCCGGGGAAGGCGGGTGAGAGGTGGTGGGAGGCGGTAGTAGTCACGGTCTCCGGTTCGTGCTCTCGGCGTACTCGGTACGGGGCAGGCGGTCGTACGTAGGAGTCGTACGTAGGACAACCGGGCCACCCTACCGGGGTGGGCCCGCCCCTCGCGGAGGGACAGGCCCGTGACCTCGGGCGGTGCGGCGAGCGTCACATGGAGCGCAGCCGGGCGGCGATCGCCGCGATGTCCGTCTCGTGCCCCGCCGCCACGTCGACGACCAGGTCGTAGGCGCGTTCCTGGTCCGCGTCGGCGAGGTCGACGCCGTTGACGGCGAGGAAGGTCGCGGCCGCCAGCCACGCGGTGCGCTTGTTCCCGTCGACGAGGGGGTGGTTGGCGGCGATGCCGTGCAGCAGCGCGGCGGCCTGCTCGTACGGGTCCTGGTACGCCGGTGTCCCGTACATGCGGGCGCGCGGCCGGTGCACCGCCGACTCCAGCAGGCCGGGGGCGCGCAGCTCGACGGGCTGGTCCTGGGCCAGGCAGGCGTGGCGGGCGAGGTCCAGGACCTCGGCGAGGGTGAGGTGCCGGCGGGCTTCGGTGGTGTTCACTGCCCGAGCCTCCGCAGGAGGGGGGCATGCCGGTCGGCGAGCCGTCCGGCCGCTTCCGCGACCTTCTCCCGCTCGGCCCGCAGGTGGGCCCGTACGGCCTCCAGTACGACGTCCTCGGGCGTGCGCCCGGTGGCGTCGGCCAGGTCGCCCAGCTCCGCCCACACGGCGCCGGGAAGCCCGATGGTGATCTTGTTCATGGGCGGAACGGTAGCCGCTGGGCCGGGCCGCGGCACGGGGTTTCGCGGCGCCCGTCTCAGCCCTCCGCGGGCTCCAGCCGGGTCGCGACCCACGCTCCCACCAGTGCCACGCACGCCATCGGCAGGAACACGACCGCGAACGCGGCCGGGTGCGAGGCCCCCGTCCCGGCGGCGGTCACGGCGTGCGCGGCCCCGACCGCTCCGCCGCCGAGCGCGGCGAAGGCGGCGCCCCCGGCGGCCAGCAGCACGACGTTGGCGAGGGCGTCGGAGATCTGCAGGGATGCGGAGTTGGCGCCGGCCTCCTGCGGCGGGGACAGCTTCAGCAGCAGTACGCTCGTGGAGCCGATCACCAGGCCCATCCCGAGGCATCCCACGGCCCAGGCCAGTGCCAGCGTCCACACGGGGACGGACTCGATGAGCACGGCGGGCGCCGCGGCGATGGCCAGTGCCACCAGCACCATGCCGATCACCATCAGCCGCTGCCGGTAGGGGGCCGTGCGGCCCTTCGACTGCACCCAGGAGCCGCCCGCCCAGGTCACCCCGCCCAGCGCGAGGGAGAAGCCGGCCATGGTCGGGCTCAGCCCCCGCTGGGTGACGAGCATCAGCGGTACGAAGCTCTCGGCGGCGATGAACGCCCCCGCGGCGACCCCGCGCAGCAGCACCACGGACGGCAGCCCGCGCCGGGCCAGGTACGTCCCGCGCGGCAGCAGCCCCAGCACGGCGGGCACCAGCAGGGCCGCGCCGGCGATGCCGGGTACGAGCGAGAGCCACCGCAGGTCCTGGGCGGCGTACTGGAGCAGGCCCGCGCCGACGGAGATCCCGAGCGCCAGGCGGATGCGCCGCCGGTCGAAGGCTCGGGGCTCGCCGTCCACGGGACCGGAGGCGGTCCGGCGTATGGCCGGCAGGGCGACGACGAGCGGTACGACCACGAGCGCGGGTATGCCGAGGAACACCCACCGCCAGCCGAGGTGCTCGGTGACCGTGCCGGAGGCCAGCGGCCCGACGATGGAGGGCACGACCCAGCTGGCGGCGAAGGCGGCCATGATCGCGGGCCGCAGCCGCTCCTCGTAGGCCCGGCTGACGACGACGTACAGCGCGACGATGACGAGGCCGCCGCCGAAGCCCTGTACGGCGCGGCCGCAGACGAACACCCACATGGCGCCGGCGGTCCCGGAGACCACGAGCCCCGAGGCGAAGGCGGCGATCCCGACGGTCAGCGGCTTGAGCGGGCCCTGCCGGTCGGCCCACTGCCCGGCCAGGACCATGCCGAAGAGGCTGGTCGTGAAGTAGGAGGAGAAGGCGAAGGCGTAGAGCCCGATGCCGTCCAGCTCGCGGGCGGCGACGGGCATGGCGGTGCCGACGGCGGTGGCCTCGAAGGCGATGAGGAAGACGACGGAGATGATCCCGATGCTGAGCGTCCGGTACGCGGGGCCCATGACACCGCTGTCCCGTGTCGGGTTCGGGAGGGGTGCGGTTCTCTGCGGCACGCGGGGTTCGAGGGCGCTCATCGCCCCAGCGTAAGGTGCACAGCCCCGTTTCGACCCTGTCCGTTCGACCGATCCCGACGTCGGCCGCAGGACCTAGGACTGTGGAGCCACATGCCGACCCTGGTGCGTCCCGCCCCGCCCCGTTCAGGCCCGGCGCCCGCCCCCGTACGGTCGTAGGGCATCGCCGCGACCGTGTACCGACCCCGGTCACGGCGTGCAGGCAAGGGCCGCTCGGCGGCAGACGCACCCAAGCGGCCTTCGCCTGCGCGGGCTGCCTCAGGTCCTGCAGTGGGTCTGCTGTCTGGCGCGGTCGGCGTACTTCGTCATGAGTCCGGTGAGCAAGGAGCGTGTCTCGGCGGCCTTCTTGCCGCTGATGGAACCGCTGAGCCACAGCTCCAGCTCGAAGGCATCCTCGGCGCCCCTGCAGGAGATGCCCGCAGCGGCGCCCGTGTCCCACACTCTGCCGTTCTCCACGGCGGGGATGGGCTCGGCGTTCAGGCCATCCAGTGGCCAGTGGAAGCCTTGCCCGGCGGGTTGCCATTTCGCCCAGGCGAGCACGCCACTCTTGCCGTCCACGTAGATGTTGCAGGTTGCGCCACGCCGCCGGGAGTTCAGCGCGAGGTCGTGGGGAGAGTCGACCTTGACCTCCTCCCCTCTGCCCAGCAGGGGCTCCAGATCGGACGGCGTGAAGACTCCGAAGCAGGTCGACTCCGGCAGCTTGGACGCTGCCGACTGCTTCTCCGCCTCGGCGCAGCCTCCCAGCAGCAAGGCCACCACGATGAGGGCTCCGGCGCTGCGGCGCGTACGACGACGATCGGTCATCAGCATTCAGGAACTGCCCTGCGATGAAGCGACGAGGTCCCGGCCCGCGCTGTACGCGTTCGTGGTCGCCGCACCCGCGACTCCGGCGAGAGAACCAATGGTCCGCTCACTCATGCCCGTCCCCTCCGCCGCCTTGCGCACGGAGGCCGCGGCCGATGACCCGGCCGCCTGCTGTGCGTCCACGTATGCGGTTGCCGCTGCCTGGTCGCTGTCGGCGGTCTTCTCCACGATGTCCTTCTTCGCGCCCTCGACCACGCTCTCCGTGATGTCTTCCTGGAGCCACTCCACGATGTCTCCGGCCAGGGGCACCATCTCCAGGTACTTGCCGCCTGCCGCGCTGATGCCACGGTTGATCCACTTCGCGGTGTCCTCAACGCCCTTGACGTACTCCTCCTGCTTGTGGCCGTTCTCGGCGTACACCCCTTGGGCCCGCGCTTCCGAGAGGATGCCCGCGACCTCACCGCCGGGGTGCACAGCGCTCTGGATCCCCGCATCCAAGTCGTCATACTCGCCGCGGTGAACGATGACGTCGTTGACGAGTGTCATGGTGAACGCCCGCTGGGCATTGGTGATGGCACCGTACGCCTGCGGATCCTGCGCGACCGCACCGAGGAAGCTCGCCATATGGGACTTGTCGAAGTCCGCCATCACCCCGTTGGCCTTGATCAGCCCGCTGTTCTTCTCCGCCGCCGCCTGGATGTCCGGCATGTACTCAGCCGCCATCTGGCCGAAGTGACCCGACAGCCCGTTCAGCGGGCCCTCCGGGTCGCCCGGCTTCGCATCGACCAGCTCGGGCTTGTCGCCTACCTTCTCTACGATCCGTTCCATCACGGCCGTCATCGCCTCGGTGTGCGGCACGGGCTTCGCGTCCTCGTCGCCCGGCACGCGGCCCGACACCGCCGCCACCAGGGCGTCGCCGAGGGCCTGTTGGGCCGGGCGCAGGTCTCCGGTGCGGGTGGTGTCGAAGCCGTCCATGTACGGCTTCTTGTCGAGCATGTAGTCGACCATGCCCCGGTCCTTGCCGTGCTGGCCGCCGACCGGCTTGTCGTCCTTCGTGACGATGCCGTCCTTGTTGCTGTCCTCGCGGACCGGCTCGTTGAAGAAGGCCGTCGCCGCGTCCGGGTTGTTGCCGAGCGCCTCCATGAGCCCGGTCAGCGGGTAGAAGCCGCGGCCGCCCTCCGGGCCCTGGTTGAGGACCGATTCCATGCCGTACGGGGTGTGGAACTCCCAGGCCTGCGGGTCCTTGCGGTCCATGGCGATCATGTCGCGGCCGACCGAGGTCAGGAACTCGGTGTCGTACTTCCCCTCGCGCAGCAGCGCGCCGAGTGCCTGGTAGCCGTAGATCTGCCGCACGCCGCCGAAGACGGCCATCTCCTTGCGCCCGGCCTTCATCAGCTGGGTCGTCCAGGCCGCGTCGAGGTGGTTGGGTACGTCCTTGTGGGTGGCGAGGCCGAGCATCGCGCCCATGTCGCTCTGGATGTTCGCGACCATCAGCGCCCGGTCCTTGCCGGCGGCGCCAAGGCTCGTCGCGTCCAGGGACATCGCGGAGTACATCTGCAGGGTGCCCTCGGCGCCGATGGTGCGGAACAGGCCCGTCGAGAACTCCGGGTCCTCACGGTTGTCGTCCAGCAGCTCCTCCAGCTCGCGCAGCGCCTCGACGTTGCGGGCCGTGCCGCCCGCGCCGGTGACCTTCTTCATCAGGTCGGCGGCGCGGGCCGCCTGTTCTGCATCAAGGGTGGTGAACTTCGGTCCGCTGAAGTCGTGTTCGTCGGTCGCGTTCGCCCGGAGTACGCGGACCAGGGAGTCGTCGGCGTCCTGGGCGTTCTCGACGGCCCGGTTGACCTGGGACTGCCAGGCGTTGCGGTTCGCGTTGAGGGTCTGCTGGTAGTCGGGGTCGTGGCGCGCCGCGTTCCGCTCGGCCTCGGTGGGGAGGGGGACGGCGCTGACCCGCCCGGTGGCGTCGATCCGGAAGCCGGCCGCCGGGGCCTCCGCGGCGAGCCGCGTCAGCTCGTCCCGGGCGGCCTTGAGGGTGGCGTGGGCGTCGGTCAGGACCAGCTGCATCCCCTTGGCGGCCTTGGCCGCGTCCTCGAACTCCTTCGCCGTCTTGTCGACGAACCCGCGCGCCACCCCGGCGGTGACGCCGGTCCAGTCGGCCTTGTCGGACGTGGCCTTCATGCCGTTGCGGGCGGCCTCCGCCATCTCGTCGAGCTTGCCGGCCGTGGCCGTCCAGTCGGTGATCGCGGTCTGGAGCTTGTCCAGGGGTGCGTTCATCACGTTCTCGTACGTCAGCATGCGGGCCGCCTACGTGAGGTACTTGTCGATCGCGGACGCCGTGAAGTCGGCGTGGAGCTGCTGCTCGTCCTTGGCGTGGGAGGAGAGCGAGTAGTTCAGGCCGTTGGAGATGGTGGCGCAGGCGGCGACGAGGGTCTTCACCTGGCCCTCCCAGAGGGTGCTGGCCTTGGCGAGGGCGGCCCCGCTCGCGAACCCCTCCCGGGTGAGGGCCGCGGCGGCCTCGGTGGTAGCGGTGGCGGCGTGCTTGCCGTCGGTCTGGAGGCGGGTGTGCAGCTTGTACGCCTCGGAGCCGATCGCTCCGATCTGGTCCTGGTTGAGCGCGAGGTCGGGGGCGCCGCCTCCGGGGCCGCCGGGTCCTGGTGGGCCGCCGGGAGCCTGGTTGAGCCGCATGGCGGCGTTGGAGTCGGCTACGGCGCGAGCCGCTAACCATTCCTCGTCGAACGACATCGCGTGAACCTCCGCGTCGGAGCCGGTCAGGTCAGGAGCGGGCCAGATCAGGGACGGGTCAGACCAGGGACGGGTCAGACCAGGGACGGGTCAACGGTTGCGGCGCACGACGACGGCGGTCACGGCCCCACCGATGAGGACGCAGGCCCCGAGTCCCAGCCCGACCCAGAGCAGGGAGTTGCCGTCCTTCTTCTCCTCGGCCTGGGGGGCGGGGGTGGGCGTACCGGCGGCTTTGCCGTCGGGTGCTGCGGATGCCTTGCCGCCGGCGGCTGCCGCGGCCAGATCGGGCAGCGGATAGACATCGGCCGGACCGGGATCCCCGGGCGTCTGCAACGCGATCCGGGGCCGGACCATGCCGTAACCGACGTAGTCGTTGCGTTGAGTTCCGTCGACGGGCTTGGCTGCGGTGTTCAGCAGAACCCGCAGGACCTGGTTGTTGGTCCATTCAGGGTGCGCGGACCAGAGCAGGGCGGCGGAGGCGGAGGCCAGGGCGGAGGCGTCGCTGGTGCCGGAGGAAGTACAAAGCCCGGTCTTGCCTGCACAAGCCGTGACGATGCCGCTTCCGAATCCAGCCATATCCACCTGCGGACCGTACTGCGACTCCTTGGTCGGCTCACCGCTCGCGTCGACGGCTCCGACTCCGACAACTCCAGGAGTTGCAGCCGGGTAGAAGAGTTCGCTCTTTCCGTAGTTTCCTGTGCCAGCGAAGATCAGCTTCCCCTTGGAGAGTGCGTACTTCACCGCTTCGCGGCGCGGTTCGTCATCGCCGACTGTGCCGTCCACGCCCAGAGACATGTTGATGATCTTGGCGTCCGAGTCTGCCGCGTATCTGATGGCCGCCACCCACGACGGGGTCGCTCGGTTGGTCTCGTGAGGTACACGGATCGGCAGGATCTTGACGCCGGGCGCGAGCCCGAAGGCGCCATCACCACTCGGATGCTTTCCGCTGCCTGCGATGACTGCAGCCATGGTGGTGCCGTGGCTACTGATATCGGTCCGCTCATCGCCCTCAACGCTGTCCGGTTCAAAGTCCTTACCGGGGAGCACTTGCCCTTCAAGTTCTGGGATGCGCTTGACACCAGAATCGATCACCGCAACGGTGACACCCTTGCCTGTGCTCGTCTTCCAGATCTCGTCGGCCTTCAGGGCGTCGAGATGCCACTGCTGCGATCGGATGGTCTCCGCGTGGGCCGGGGTCGCGGCGACCCCGGCCAGCAGGAGACCCACCAGGGCCGCGGTCGCCTTACGCATGTGCATCCCGTACAACGTCCGTTCTGCTCAGTCGATCACGGGCGGGGCAACACGACGGTTGCCCTGCCAGGTCTCTTCGTCCTCGGTCAGGTAATCGGGACGCTCGCTTCCCTGGTTGTCCCGACGCCTGCCCGGAGTCTGCGCGCCTGCGCCCGCGTAACCCACAGGACCGGCACCATTGCGGACGAGGCCGGATCCACCCTGGGTGAACGGCTGACCCGCCGCGATCGGACGACCGACCGCGCCGGCCTGACGCCCACCTATGACGCCACCGGGCTCCGACGCCAGTCGGCGACCTGCCTGGAGTCCTGCCTGGGTGCCGCCGTAATGGCCGCCGGCGCCATGGCCCATGCCTCCGCCCATGGGACGACCGGCCTGCGTGCCTTCGCCGATGACCGTACCGCGCGGGATGCCAGAGGTCGGTCCGGTGGACGTCACCGGGCGACCGCCCGTGATGCCAGCGTCACGCGGGAGCAGGCCAGGGGTGCCGATGACCTTGCCGCCAGGAGGAACGCCAGGACCACCCAATCCGGGGTACGGACCAATGCCCGGGCCGGTAGCGAAGGGACCGGGTCCCCCCTTCACGCCTCCTACCGGCGGCACCATCACGGGCGGAGCGAAGGGGCCGGGAGTGGGTCCGACTGGACCTGTGGTCGGGGGGAGGCCTGGTGTGCTCGTCACTGGAGGCACAGTGCGGTCGGGAAGCGTCCCGACGCTGTCGATGTCTACGTCAACCTCGCGGTCCGGGATTGACGGAACGGAGACCCCTGGAACCGTATTGTCTGGTTTCGACTGATGCGCCGGCGCCGAACCCGGATCGCTTGCAAAGCCACCGCCACCCGATGCCGACGAGGATCCGTACGAGGAGCTTGAGTAGCTCCCCGCCCCAGAACTTGCGCCTGAGCGAGCCCTATCGGTGTCGCCTGCGAAACCCTCCGGCACCAGCACCTGCGGCGGCGGCGGAAGCCTCGGGGCTTCCACCTTGCCCATCTGCACCGCGGACTGGTCGTACGCCCCAGCCAGCTTGTTCATCGCGTCCACGGCTCGCGCGTGGTCTCCGCTCAGCTTCGACCAGGCCTCCTGGCCGAGCTGCACCGCGTCCGGTTCGTTGTGGTGCTCGCGGGAAATCGCGAGGTTCTCCCTGAGCTTCGCGTCCGCAGCCGCGTCGTACGGGGGGAAGTTCCCCGCGCCGTCCTTGGACGGCTTGACCTCCCTCATGACCTGCGCCGCTTCGGCCATGTACTTGCCGCCGACCTTGCTGTATTTGGCCAGTTCCAGCGTGGCGCTGCCCGCGCGGCTCACCCAGTCCTGGAACGCCGTGGCGCCCTCGCCCTCCCAGCCCTTGACCTTGTGGTCCTTGAGCTTGGTGCCGATTTGCTCGATCGTCGTGGCGGCCTCGGTGAGCTTCGTGCCCAGCGCCGCGACCTTCGTCGGATCGAGCGACTCGATCATCGCGTGCAGCTGTGCGTGCGTGTATCCCTCGAAGTCCGTCATCCGACATCCACGCCCTTCCTCGTCGCGTTCGGCTGCGGGTTGTCGCCCGTCCCCTTCGCGTGGGGGTCACGATCCCGGCCGTACTCGTCATGGGCCTGCTTAGCGATGACGACCATGCGCCGCTTCTGCTCCTCGTCCACCTCGGCGTAGCCGCCGCCCGCGGACAGGACCGCGATGCCCAGGGCCTCGATCAGCTCTGCCAGCCCCTTCGACAGCTTCTGCAGCTCCGAGTGGACGGTCTTGTACGCCTCGTACAGCTTGTCCGCCTCGGGAAAGCCCTGCCCCAGGGCGCCTGACGGGAGGGTGCCGTCCGCCAGTTTGTTGTGGTGCGCCGGGGATTCCTGAAGCTCCGTCAGGAGGCCGTCCACCAGGCTCTTGTAGCCCTTCAGGTCCTCGTACTGGACCTGAAGCGCCGCAGCCTTCGCCTGTGCGTCCGCCTGGGCCCTGATCGACGCCGCCATGTCCCCCGACAGGTCTAGCGCCAGAACCCCGACTTTGTCCTCTGCCACGATGGCCTCCCCGACTCCCCGTCCCCGTTCGCACCCGTTCGCACGTGTGCGCGCACACTCTCGGCGATCACTCTAGCGACCGGCACCGACAGGCCCAAGTCCAGGTTGCACGTGCAATGCGACTCACACGGTCACGAGTTGGGCGCCACCACCGCCGCCGACGGCCTGATCGGGAGCCTGTTGACCGGGCGGCCCGTCGCCGCGCGGACCGCCGAGGCGATTGCCGCCGGGGTCGTCACCACCGGGACCGCGCTCGCCGCCTTCGCGCCGAACGGGGCCACCACGTCGCGCTCCTCGACCAGTTTGACGATGCGGACCGTCGGGGCGTCCAGTGCGGTCGGCAGGGCGTAGCCCGTCAGGTCGGGGTGGCGGACCAGGCCGGCGACCGTGCGGAGGTTCTCCGTCAGGGCCGCGCCCACGCCCTGGGTGACGCCCGCTTCGATACGGGCCTCCAGCTGGCGGGGGTTGAGGACGCGGCCCACGTCCTGGGCCACCGCGAGCTCCACCACCCGTACCGAGCCAAGTTCGATGTCCACGTCGACCACCGCGCGGATCGCGCAGAAGGCGAGGCCCACGAACGCGTCGCCCTGGCCGTCCGCGTCCAGCGGTTCCGTCGGGTGGGGGCGGCACTGGGCGGTCGCCCAGAGCTCCTTGCCCGCCATCGCCTCCGAGACGCTCATCGAGAACGCGCCGTCGTAGGAGGTGATGCGGCCGTCCTGGATCTGCAGGAGTTCCGTCGACATGCCCAGCTTGTGCGCCATGGGCTGCAGGAGTTGGGTGCGGACCATCTTGGCGGCCCGCTCCACCGCGCCGCCCGACACCCACGTGTGGCGGCCGTGCGCCGCCGGGCCGGCCGGCGGCTGGTCGGTGTCCACCGGGGCCACCGCCACCTCGTCGACGCCCAGGACCTCCTGGACGATCTGGCGGGCCAGGGTGCCGAAGCCCTGCCCGGTGTCGACGGCCGCGCAGATGACCGTCGCCGCGCCGTTGACCACCTTGACCGTGGCGGTGGAGACCTCGTCGGTCCCCTCGGCGCCGAGCATGTGCACCATGCCGACGCCGTAGCCGACGCCGCGCCGCACCGCGCCCGGCTCGCCCGCGCCCTCCGGGCCGCCGGGCAGCAGCCACTCGTCCTCCGGGGCATCCTTCGGGAGGGCGGGCAGCTCGAAGTCGCGCACCGACCGCAGGAGTTCGGCCACCGGGGCCGGGCAGGTGACCGTCTGACCGGTCGGGAGGAGGTCTCCGGTCGCCAGGACGTTGCGCATGCGCAGTTCCGCGCCGTCGATGCCGAGGGCGGCCGCGAGCTTGTCCATCTGGCCCTCGTACGCGGCGCACACCTGCATCGCGCCCTCGCCGCGGACGTGGCCCGACGGCGGGTTGTTGGTGCGTACCACCCAGCCCTCGACGAAGGCGTGCGGGACGACGTACGGGCCGCAGGCGAAGGCCACCGCCGCCGCCAGGGATTCCGCGGAGGCGTCGGCGTACGCGCCCGCGTCCATCAGGATCTGCGCCTCGACCTTGACCAGGCGGCCCTCCGCGTCCGCGTGGTGGCGGTAGCGCAGCAGGGTCGGGTGGCGGTGGGTGTGGCCGAGGAAGGACTCCTCGCGGGTGGCGGCCAGCTTCACCGGGCAGCCCGTACGCAGGGCGAGCAGGCCCAGCGGGAGCTGGAAGGCGGCGTCCTCGCGGTCGGCCGTCGCACCCGGCACGCCGGTGACGACGACGCGTACGCGGTCAGGTTCCAGGCCGAAGCAGGCGGCGGCCAGGTCGCGGTCGGTGTGCGGGTCGGTGGAAGCGGTGTACAGGTCGACGCCGCCGTCTGGGCGGGGCACGGCCAGCCCGGCCTCCGCGCCGATGGGCGCGGGGTCCTGGCGGCCGATCCGGTACAGGCCCTCGACCACGACCTCGCCGGTGGCCTCCGGGTCGCCGTAGCGCAGCGGGATGTGCCGGATCAGGTTGCCGTCGGGGTGCAGGGCGGCGGCGCCGAAGGACTGCTCGGGGTCGGTGACCGGGTCGAGGAGTTCGTATTCGACGGCGATAGCGGCCGCGGCGAGCCGTGCCGTGTCGGGGTGGTCGGCGGCGACGGCGGCGATGGGCTCGCCGTGGTGGCGTACGACGTCGTGCGCGAACACCGGCCGGTCGGCGATCCGGCGGCCGTGGGTGGTGGCGCCGGGCACGTCGGCGTGGGTGACGACGGCGCGCACGCCGGGCATCTCGGCGGCGGCCGTGGTGTCGATGGAGACGATCCGGGCGTGGGCGTGCGGGGAGCGCAGCACGGCGGCCCACAGCAGGCCCTCGGCCCACAGGTCGGCGGCGTAGGGGAAGGTGCCCTCGGTCTTGGCGCGGGTGTCGGTGGCCTCGACGGAGGCGCCGATGCCGCGCGGGACCTGCGGCCCGTCCGGTTCCGGCGTCGTCGTCAGGGCGGTCGTCGTGGTGTTGACCGTCGTCGCGGTCGCCGCGTCCTGCCCGCTCACGCCGTGCCTCCGTGGTGGATGCCGCCCTCGCCGGGCGCTGCCTGGTGCGGGATGCGCGGCTCCTGCGCACCCTCGGCCTGCGGCTGGGCGTGCCCCGGCGTCGCAGCCGCAGCCGCCACCTCCGCGGACGCGGCCGACGTGGCCTCCCGCTCTGCCACGACCTCGCGCACGGCCTCGACGACTCCCGCGTAGCCGGAGCACCGGCAGAGGTTGCCGCACAGCGCCTGGCGGGTCTCCAGCTCGCTGGGGGCGTGGTTGCCCTCCAGCAGGTCATGGATGGTCATGGCCATGCCGGGCACGCAGAATCCGCACTGCACCGCACCCGACCTGCACAACGCCTGCTGCACGTCCGAGAGTTCCCCGCCCGTCGCCAGACCCTCGACGGTGCGGACCTCGCTGCCGGCCGCCGTCGCCGCCGGGACCAGGCAGGAGGCGACGAGCCGGCCGTCGACCTGCACGGCGCAGGCGCCGCACTCGCCCTGCGAGCAGCCGTCCTTGGCGCCGGCGAGGCCGAGGCGCTCGCGCAGCACGTAGAGGAGGGACTCCCCGATCCAGGCTCCGGTGACGGGGCGGTCGGCGCCGTTGACGCGCAGGACGTAGGAGGCCTGCGGGTGCTCGTGGTGGACGGCGGCGGCGGGATGCTCTTCTTCTTCGTACGCCGGCACATCGGCCGGGATCCCTTCGCCGGCTGCCTCCACCGGGAGCTCCGCCGGGCTGTCGGCGGTGTCCGCGAGCGGAGTGGAGCCGGCCGGGATCTCCTCGGGGGACGGGGCGGCCTCGGCCGGTGCCTGCCCTTCGGCACCGGCGGGCTCGGGGGCGGGTACCGGTGCCGGGGCGGGTACCGGTGCCGGGGCGGGCTCGTCGGCCGGTACCGCGAAGCCGTGGCCGTCCGTCGCTGCGGCCTCCGCCTCGGGGGCGTCGCCGGTCTGGGCGGGCCCGGACTCCGGCGCCTGGCCGAAGGCCGAGAAGCCGTGCCCGTCGGTGTCGGCGGGACGCGCCGAATGACCGGAATACCCGGGGTGTTCGGAGTACTCGGCATGACCGGCGCGCCCGGTGTGGTCGGAATATCCCGAATGCCCGAAGGGGTCGGCAGGTTGGGCCTGCTCGCCGTGTACGGCCTGCTCGCGGTGTTCGGCCTGCTCGCCGTGTACGGCCTGCTCGCCGTGTTCGCCGTGCGCGGTGTCCGCGGCCGGCGCCTCGACCCGTACTCCGCCGAAGAGGTCCACGCCGCCGGCCGCCACGGCCGGCTCCTGCGCCGCGGCTCCCGGACGGGGCCGCTCCCCCGCGAGCGCCGTGGCCGCCGGGCCGTGCGCGGCGTCGATGTCGTGCGGTGCCTGGTGCGCGGGCTCGGCCTCCGGCAGCGCGGTGCCCACACCGGGGCCGCCCAGCACCCGCGGCCCGCGACCCGGGGCGCCCACACCGGGCCCGCCGAGCGGCCGTCCCGCGGCGTGTGCCGTGGCAGCGCCCGCCGCGGCCGCGGCGGCGGCCTCGTCCGTGCCGGGCAGGACGCCCGCGTCCTGGCCGGGGCCGAGGCCCTGGCCGGGGTCGAGGCCCTGGCCGGGGTCGAGGCCCTGGCGGGGGTCGGCGGCCGGCTGCTGCGTCAGGTAGGCCCACGGGGCGGGGGCGCCGCCCGGCAGGGTCGCCGGGGCCTGGCTCCAGTCCGCGTCCAGGCCGCCCGTGCGGTAGTCGCCCTGCTGCTGCGCGAAGTCCGGCACGGCCCACTGCCCGGTCGTCGACGGCGCGCCCTCGGGCTCGTGCACCGCCTCGGGGAACCGCCACTCCGCCGTCTCACCGGGATCGTGCGCCGGCTCGGAGTCGGGCTCCGCCTCGGCGAACGCGGCCGCCACGGACGCCGGAATGGGGATCGAAGCGGGGATCGGCCCGCCCACGGAACCAGAACCCGAACCGGCAGCGGAAGCGGAACCGGAAGCGGAACCGGCGCCCGACCCCGACGGACCGGCACCCGAAGCACCCGAAGCACCCGAAGCACCCGAAGCGCCCGCGGCACCCGCCTCCGGCCACTGCACCGGGAGCGCCCACGTGCCCGTGGCCGCCGGGTCCGTGCTCGCCGATCCCAGCGGCACGATCATCGGCGGCGGCACGTAGCCGTGCCCGGGCGCCGCGAGCGGCTCACCGGTGCCGAGCGCGTCCAGCATGTCCTGCGGCAGTTTCACGAAGGCCGTGGCGTCCGAGTCGTACTCGCCGCCCTGCGGGACCGGTTCCCAGCCCCAGCCCGCCGTGCCGTTCCCCTGGGTCACGTTCTCGTTCTCGTTCTCGCTCATGAGGTCAGCGCCCTTCCGAGGGCCCTCCGTGCCAGTACGGCCACCGTCCGCCGCAGGTGCAGTACACCCGGAGCCACCGGTTCCCCCTGGTCGGGGACACAGGCGGCCGCGACGTACTCGCCGAAGGCCTCCAGCGCCTCGGGGGCCAGGCTCCGCCCGCCGTCCCAGTCGATCAGCGAGGCCACCCACTGCTCGGCCTCCAGGGGGCGCAGCGGCATCGGGGCCACGGCGCCGATCGCGCAGCGCACGCCCCGGCGCGCCGGGTCCAGTACGAGTCCCACGGACGCCACCGCGCGCCCGGGCCCCGTACGCCCCGTGGCCTTGAGGAACACCTGCGGGGCGTGCAGCAGCGGCACCCGCACGAAGCCGATGAGCTCACCGGGCCGCAGCATCTCCCGCCCGGCCAGCAGGTGCGAGACCGGGATCTCGCGCTGCCCGCCCGGGCCGACGACGACCAGTACGGCCTCCAGCGCGGCCAGCACGGGCAGTGCGTCGCCGGTGGGCGCGGCGGTGGCGATGTTCCCGCCGAGGGTGCCGGCGTTGCGGATCTGCGGGGGTCCGGCGGCGCGCGCGGCCGCCGCGAGCGCGGGGATCAGGGCGGCGAAGTCGGGACGCCCCATCCGGGCGTGGGTGAGGCCGGCGCCGAGCAGTGCGTGGCCGTCCTGGTACTGCCAGCCGCGGATCTCGTTGATCCGGCCCAGGCCGACCAGGGCGGCGGGCCGCAGCAGCCCGGCGTTGACCGCGGCCATGAGGTCGGTGCCGCCCGCGACGGGAACGGCGGCGGGCATGGCGGTGAGCGCCGCGACGGCCTCGTCGAGCGAGGCCGGCAGCGTCACGGACTGCGCCGCCTGCTGCCCCTGAGCCCCCTGAGGTGAATCAGGTGCGTGCGGTGCGTGCGGTGCGTGCGTGGTCAACCCAGCTGCCCCTTCCCGATGTCCCGGTCCTGGCGCTCACGCCTGTCCGCCGTACGGTACGTGCTCACCGCCGGGACGTGGCAACTCTGGCACATCTTCCGGGCCGCCCGGCGCGAGGGTCCTCCCGGCGCCTCCGCCTTCCCCGGGCCCCCGCGCTCCCCGCCCGGCCCTGGGCCCCGCCGTGCCGCCCGGTGCCTGCCGCCGCGCCCCGTACGGGGCGGGGTGACGGCTTCACCGGACCTCTTCACCCTCGCCCCCGAACGTCCGATTTTCCCCGTATAGCGGGAAATCCAGCCAGAGTTCCGGACCCGCTCCCTTTCCGGCCGGGTCGCGCCCGCGCCCCCGTGTCACACGTTCGGGGGCGCGCCCTCGACAGGGCGCCCCCGGACCCCGGGCCGCCGCTGCCACGGCAACGGGCCTCCCGGCGGCCGGTATCCGACGCCGAGCGCGTCCAACCGCACGTAGTGCGGGGCCATTCGCCGCTCGAAGTCCGCGTAGTCGCGCTCCTCCGGCTCCGGCAGCCGCGACCACACCACCTCCGCGAAGGCCGCCAGCCGCGGGAACACCTGGTAGTCGACCCGGCCCTGGTCCTGCGTCACCTCGGTCCACATGTTGGCCTGGGCGCCCAGCACATGGGCCGCGGCCTGCGGCGACAGCTTCGGCGGCACCGGCTCGAAGCGGTACACGTCCTCCAGCGAGCGCACGTACCCGATGGGCATCGGCTCGTCTGCGCCGCCTGCCTGACGGTGGTCCAGGTACACCTGCTGCTCGGGGCACATCACCACGTCGTGGCCGGCCTCGGCGGCGGCGACGCCGCCCGCGTAGCCGCGCCACGAGGACACGGCCGCCCCCGGCGCGAGCCCGCCTTCCAGGATCTCGTCCCACCCGATCAGCCGCCGTCCGCGCTCGGCGAGCCAGCCGTCGAAGTGCCGGATGAACCAGGACTGCAGCCCGTCCTCCCCGTCCACGCCCAGCTCGCGGATCCGCTGCTGCGCGGCGGCGGAGGCCTTCCACTGCTCCTTGGGGCACTCGTCGCCGCCCACGTGCACGAAGGGCGAGACCTCCGCCGGGAACAGCTCCAGCAGTTCCTCGAAGACCCCCTCGTAGAAGCGCAGCACGGCCTCGGTCGGCGCGAGCACGTTCTCGCAGATCCCCCAGTCGTCCCACACCCCGAGCGCCGCGGTGTCGACGACGTCGGTGTTGCCCAGCTCCGGGTACGCGGCGATCGCGGCCTGCGAGTGACCCGGTACGTCGATCTCCGGGACCACCCTGACGTGGCGCTCGGCGGCGTACGCGACGATCTCGCGGATGTCGTCCTGCGTGTAGAAGCCGCCGCGCGGGGTCTCGTTCCACAGCGGGGAGGCCCGGTGGCCCCACCGGCTGCGCTCCCGCCACGCCCCGACCTCCGTCAGGCGCGGGTGGCGCTTGATCTCGACCCGCCAGCCCTGGTCGTCCGTCAGGTGCAGGTGGAGGACGTTGAGCTTGTGGGCGGCGAGCAGGTCGATGTAGCGCAGCACGCCGTCCTTGGGCATGAAGTGGCGGGCCACGTCGAGCATCAGCCCGCGCCAGCCGAAGCGGGGGCCGTCCACGACGGTGCCGTGCGGCAGGCTCCATGCCCGGCGGTCGCGCGTTCCGCCCGGCAGGGGCGCCCTGCGGTACGCGTCGGGGCCGAGCAGCTGGCGCAGGGTCTGGGCGCCCCAGAACAGTCCGGCCGCCGTCGCCCCCGCCAGCTCCACGCCTTCGGGCCCGATGTCGAGCCGGTACGCCTCGGGTCCCAGGCCTGGGGCGGCGCCGGGGTCGAGGCGCAGCCGCAGCCCGGCGGCGCGGCCGGGGTCGGCCGGGGGCAGCTCCCAGCCGGTGGCCGCGCCCAGCTCGCGCCGCAGCCACCGTGCGGTGGTCCCGGTCCCCGGGCCGGCGGACAGGCCCGGCTCGGGGCCGAAGGTGTAGCGGCGTCCGCCCTCGCGGGGGACGGCGACGCGGGGTGCGGGGATCAGGCCCGTGCGGATCACGTCCATGCGTCAGCCCTTCGCGACATGCTGTTGCGCCCTGCGCAACGCACGGTCCGCCGGGTGCTCGTCGCGCCGACCCTAACGCGGCCCGCAGGCACGGCAAAGGCCCCCGGACGCACCGTGGTGCGCCGAGGGCCCTGGTCCCGTGAAAGGGAGGGGTGAGCAGGTCGGACCTACTTGTCCTTGCCGCCCTTGTCCTTGTCCCCGCCGGGGCCCATGGACTCGTAGATCTCCTTGCACATGGGGCAGACCGGGTACTTCTTCGGGTCCCGGCCCGGTACCCAGACCTTGCCGCAGAGCGCGACGACGGGGGTCCCGTCGAGCGCGCTCGCCATGATCTTGTCCTTCTGGACGTAGTGGGCGAAGCGCTCGTGGTCGCCGTCACCGTGCGACACCTGCGGCGTCGGCTCTACGAGGGTCCCCGTGCCAGTCCCGCGCTCGGGCTCAAGAGTGCTCATGGACCCAGGGTACTTAACCCCGCGCCCGTCAGTTGAGCGACGGGTCGTCCGGATAGGTGGCGACCATCGCGAGTTCGCTGCGCTGGCGGCGCAGCACCGCCCGCCACAGCCGCTCCGGGTCGGGCGAGGACACGTCGCCGGGCTCCGACTCCACCACGTACCAGGCGCCCTCGCCCAGCTCCTCCTCCAGCTGGCCCGGGCCCCAGCCGGAGTAGCCGGCGAAGATGCGCAGGCCCCCCAGGGCCGAGGCGAGGAGCTCCGGCGGCGCCTCCAGGTCGACCAGGCCGATCGCCCCGTGCACCCGGCGCCAGCCGATCGGGCCCTCCTCGCCGGGGATGACGGCCAGGCCCAGGGCGGAGTCCAGTGCCACCGGCCCGCCCTGGAACACCACGCCCGGCGCTCCGGCGAGCGGAGCCCAGGGCAGCAGGACGTCGCCGACGCCCACCGGGGTCGGCCGGTTGAGGACCACGCCGAGGGAGCCCTGCTCGTCGTGGTCGAGCAGCAGCACCACCGCGCGGTCGAAGTTCGGGTCCGCGAGGGTGGGGGTGGCCACGAGCAGCCGCCCTGTGAGGGAGGACACCTCGGTCATGCCGCCATGATCCCGCACATCGGCCGTTTCCGGGGAGCGGGCGCGGAGATCGGATCGCCCGCAGGCCAGGGCGCACGGCGGCAGCGAGGAGCGCGTACGGACGAAGCGGGCGGAACACAACACTCCGCCATGCGGTGGATACGGAGGGTGTTGTACCGAATTCATGACAGTCCTACGGCCACGTCGGCCTTACGAACAAGGGGGTGGTGGCCCTTACCCTTTTCCCTGGCCCCCTGCCCACCCCTCTCCGGAACGCGAGATTCATGACCGGCATCAGTGACGATGTACTGCTTGTCCACGGCGGCACCCCGCTCGAGGGCGAGATCCGTGTCCGCGGTGCGAAGAACCTCGTGCCCAAGGCCATGGTCGCCGCTCTGCTCGGCAGCGGACCCAGCCGGCTGCGCAACGTTCCCGACATCCGTGACGTGCGTGTCGTGCGCGGGCTGCTCCAGCTGCACGGGGTGACGGTCCGTCCCGGCGAGGAGCCGGGCGAGCTCGTGCTCGACCCCACCCACGTCGAGAGCGCGAACGTCGCCGACATCGACGCCCACGCGGGCTCTTCGCGGATCCCGATCCTCTTCTGCGGTCCTCTGCTGCACCGCCTCGGCCACGCCTTCATCCCGGGCCTCGGCGGCTGTGACATCGGCGGCCGGCCGATCGACTTCCACTTCGACGTGCTCCGCCAGTTCGGCGCGACCATCGAGAAGCGCGAGGGCGGCCAGTACCTGGAGGCCCCGCAGCGGCTGCGCGGCTGCAAGATCCGCCTGCCCTACCCCTCCGTCGGCTCGACCGAGCAGGTGCTGCTGACGGCCGTCCTGGCCGAGGGCGTCACCGAGCTCAGCAACGCCGCCGTGGAGCCGGAGATCGAAGACCTCATCTGCGTGCTGCAGAAGATGGGCGCCATCATCTCCATGGACACCGACCGCACCATCCGGATCACCGGTGTGGAGCGGCTCGGCGGCTACAACCACAAGGCCCTCCCGGACCGTCTGGAGGCCGCGTCCTGGGCTTCCGCGGCCCTCGCCACCGGCGGCAACATCTACGTGCGCGGCGCCCAGCAGCGCTCGATGATGACCTTCCTGAACACGTACCGGAAGGTCGGCGGCGCCTTCGAGATCGACGACGACGGCATCCGCTTCTGGCACCCGGGCGGCCCGCTCAACGCCATCGCGCTGGAGACGGACGTGCACCCCGGCTTCCAGACCGACTGGCAGCAGCCGCTCGTCGTGGCCCTGACGCAGGCCTCCGGCCTCTCGATCGTCCACGAGACGGTCTACGAGTCCCGGCTCGGCTTCACCTCGGCGCTCAACCAGATGGGTGCCCACATCCAGCTGTACCGCGAGTGCCTGGGCGGCTCGGCCTGCCGCTTCGGCCAGCGCAACTTCCTGCACTCGGCGGTCGTCTCCGGCCCGACCAAGCTGCAGGGCGCCGACCTGGTCATCCCCGACCTGCGCGGCGGGTTCTCGTACCTGATCGCGGCGCTGGCCGCGGAGGGCACCTCGCGGGTCCACGGCATCGACCTGATCAACCGCGGCTACGAGAACTTCATGGAGAAGCTCGTCGAGCTCGGCGCGAAGGTCGAACTCCCGGGCGGCGACCTCGTCTAGTGCCTTACGGCTCACGCCCGTACGGGCACCGAAAGCCCCCCGGGTCCCGCAAGGGCCCGGGGGGCTTTCGCATGCCCCGCCCGCGCTCCGCGGACCCGCGGGCGGCCCCCGACGCGCCCCGGAGGCCTCTGACGGGCCCTGACGGGGCCTCACAGCCCCTGCCGGGGCCCGCGGGTCCGGGGGACGCGGCGCGGGGCGGCCCGGCCGGAGGGCGGACAGGCAGAAGGGCGGCCTCCCCGCCCGGGGTGGCCGCCCTTCACCGTTCTACGTACTACTGCTGCATTCAGCCGTGCTCGACGCCGGGCGAAGACCTGCGCGGCCTCCGGCGCCGGGGCAGGACTTACTTGCCCTTGGCGGCTTCCTTGAGCTTGGAGCCCGCGGAGACCTTCACGCTGTAGCCGGCCGGGATCTGGATGGGGTCGCCGGTCTGCGGGTTGCGCGCGGTGCGAGCGGCACGGTGGGTGCGCTCGAAGGTCAGGAAGCCGGGGATGGTGACCTTCTCGTCGCCCTTGGCGACAATCTCGCCGACGGTCTCGGCGAGCGCGGCCAGAACGGCGTCGGCGTCCTTGCGGGTCACCTCGGCGCGCTCGGACAGAGCGGCCACCAGCTCACTGCGGTTCATGTTGTACTCCCGTGTTCAACTTGCCTTAGAGGCGTGAGATCGAAGCCGATGCTGCCAGGGCCCTAGGACAGTCCCCGGACCCGGGTCTGAACGTCAGACCCTCTCGCCCGGTTACGCATCCTGCCCCCACCAGCGGCGGGAAAGCCAATCCGGCACCCGCCGGGGTCACACGAAAAGCGCCACAGTCACGCCCCGGTGACGCTCCGTCCGCACCCGTGGGATGCGAACAGCGGAGCTCGTTGGCATCCCCGCAACCCTAGATGCGGCCCGGCGGGGCCGCATCTCGCGACGCGCCGGGGATCAGGGAGCCGTGAGGCCCGTCACAGACCCGTTCTGCGCGGCCGAGGCGGCCTTGCGGACGGCGCCCGCGACCGCGCCGGCGACCTTGTCGTTGAACACCGACGGGATGATGTAGTTCGCGTTCAGCTCGTCCTCGCCGACGACGTCCGCCAGCGCGGTCGCGGCGGCCAGCATCATGCTGGTGTTCACCGTGCGGGACTGGGCGTCCAGCAGACCGCGGAAGACACCCGGGAAGACCAGCACGTTGTTGATCTGGTTCGGGAAGTCGGAGCGGCCGGTGGCGACCACGGCGGCCGACTGGCGGGCCACGGCCGGGTCCACCTCGGGGTCCGGGTTCGCGAGCGCGAACACGATGGCGCCCTCCGCCATGGCGGCGACGTCCTCGCCGGACAGCACGTTCGGAGCCGAGACGCCGATGAACACGTCGGCGCCGACCACGGCCTCCTTCAGAGTGCCCGTGTAGCCCTCGGGGTTGGTGTTGTCGGCGATCCAGCGCAGCGGGGAGCCCGCCGCCGCGTCGACGAGGTCGGGGCGGCCCGCGTGCACGACACCGTGGATGTCGGCGCTGACGGCGTTCTTCACGCCCGCCGCGAGGAGCAGCTTGAGGATGGCGGTACCGGCCGCGCCGGCGCCCGACATGACGACCTTGACGTCCTCAACTGCCTTGCCCACCACGCGCAGCGCGTTGGTGAGGGCCGCGAGCACGACGATCGCGGTGCCGTGCTGGTCGTCGTGGAAGACGGGGATGTCGAGGGCCTCGCGCAGCCGGGCCTCGATCTCGAAGCAGCGCGGCGCGGAGATGTCCTCCAGGTTGATGCCGGCGAAGCCCGGGGCGATGGCCTTGACGATGGCGACGATCTCGTCGGCGTCCTGGGTGTCGAGGCAGATCGGCCAGGCGTCGATGCCGGCGAAGCGCTTGAAGAGGGCCGCCTTGCCCTCCATGACGGGCAGCGCGGCCATCGGGCCGATGTTGCCCAGGCCCAGTACGGCGGAGCCGTCGGTCACGACTGCGACGGAGTTGCGCTTGATGGTGAGGCGTCGCGCGTCCTCGGGGTTCTCGGCGATCGCCATGCACACGCGGGCGACGCCCGGGGTGTAGATCATCGAGAGGTCGTCACGGTTGCGGATGGGGTGCTTCGACGACATCTCGATCTTGCCGCCGAGGTGCATCAGGAACGTACGGTCGGAGACCTTGCCGAGGCTGACGCCCTCGATGCCGCGCAGCTTCTCCACGATCTCGTCGGCGTGCGCGGTGGAGGTCGCGGCGATGGTGACGTCGATCCGCAGCTTCTCGTGGCCGGATGCGGTCACGTCGAGACCGGTGACCGAACCGCCGGAGGACTCCACGGCGGTGGTGAGCTGGGAGACCGCGGTTCCGCTCGCGGGCACTTCCAGCCGGACCGTCATCGAATACGAGACGCTGGGCGCCGTTGCCATGGCCGTGTTTCCTCTTCTGTCCCTGGTTCGCTTAACACACAGGGCCCACGCTCCGCAGCAGGTGCGGCAGGACCTGTTGTCCGATCGTCCCACCTACCAGCCGGTACAAGGTAACCAGCTACAAATTCCGGAAAGACTCTTCCACCATACGAGATATCAGGGGGCTGGGGAACGGTGGGGTCACACAAAACAGGTCCGCGCCCCCCACAGGTGGGGAGCGCGGACCTGGTTTCTCACGTTCATGACACCGACCCGCCATGCTCGCCTCGCGGCAAGTGGTCGCTCTGAGCGACGAAGGTTGGGCCCGGGGGCTTGGATCGAGTCGGTGCCGTACCCAGGCTAACAAAGGATCGCCGAATGCGATCCCCCTGTTCGCGGTCCGTTCCGGGGACCACGCGCCTGGCCGCGGACCATACGGCCGTACGCGGCCGGGCGCGTGACCGGCCGATACAGGCGCCTACGGCAGCAGCAGCTCCGGCACCCCGTCCGCGTCCGGCTTGTCCCCTTCGGCCGAGACCACCGTCAGCTGCTGCGTCGCACGCGTCAGCGCCACGTACAGCACGCGCAGACCCGCCGGGGACTCGTCCGCGATCTCCGCCGGGGAGACGACCACCGTGGCGTCGTACTCCAGGCCCTTGGCCTCCAGGCTGCCCAGCGCCACGGCCCGTCCGCCCAGGTCTGCGAGCCAGCCCGCGGCCTCCGTGCGCCGGTCCATGGCCACGACCACGCCGACGGTGCCGTCCACCTGCTCCAGCAGCCGCCGGGTCTCCTCCCGCACCACCGCGCCCAACTCGCCCGCGGCCGCCGTGAACCGCGGCTGCAGACCCGTGGAACGCACCGCCGACGGCGGCTCCATCCCGGGCATCGCCAGGCGCAGCACCCGGGAGGCGACCTCGGCGACCTCGGCCGGGTTGCGGTAGTTGACCGTGAGCGTGAAGCGCCGGCGCGGCCGGGACCCGAGGGCCTCGTCCCGGGCGGCGGCCGCCTCCTCCGGGTCGGTCCAGGAGGACTGCGCCGGATCGCCGACCACCGTCCAGGTGCCGTGCCGGCCCCGGCGGCCCACCATCCGCCACTGCATGGGCGTCAGGTCCTGCGCCTCGTCCACGATGACGTGCGCGTACTCGGTGCGCTCCGCCGCGAGCCGCTCGGCCCGCTCCCACTGGGTCTCCTCGCGGGTCGGCATCAGCTCCTCCAGCCCGCTGAGCTGCTCCAGGGGGTCCAGCTCCCGCTTCCGCCTGGGCCGGGCGGGGGCGCCGAGGAGCTGCTGGAGCTCGTCGAGCAGCGCCACGTCGTGCACCGACAGGGGGCCCTTGCCGTCCGGGCCCACCCGGCGCAGCGAGCGGGCCAGCTGGCGGGTCTCGCGCGGGTTCAGGTCCCGGCGCGACCAGCGGCCGAGCTTGCGCTCGTCGGCCATGGCGGCGAGCACCCGGCGCGGGGTCAGCTCGGGCCACCACGCGTCCAGGAAGCCGATGAAGGCGTCCTCGGTGGAGACGTCCTCGTCGAAGGCGGACCGCAGCTCGGCGGCGAGTTCCGGGTCGCTGTGCCGGCCGGAGGCGCCGGTCTTCGCGTACAGGGCGTCGAGCAGCAGCTTGCGGGCGCGCGGGCGCAGCAGGTTCACGGGCGCGGTGCCGCCGAGCACGTTCTGCCGGATCCGGTTCAGCTCGCCGGCCTCCAGCTCCTGGCGGCGGCCGAAGGCGACCACCCGCAGCCGGTCGGGCGCCGGGCCGTGCCGGTCGCCGAGTTCCAGGGTGCCCCGTACGGCCTTGCGCAGGACTGATCGCATCCGGGAGGAGCCCTTGATCCGGGCCACGGCCGGGTCGTCGTACGTGGTCGCCTCGGCGCCGTCGACCAGCGAGCCGAGCGCACGGATGGCGACCTGGCCCTCCTCGCCGAGGGAGGGCAGCACGCCCTCGGTGTAGGCGACGAGCAGCGGGGTCGGGGAGACGATGAGGATGCCGCCGGAGTAGCGGCGGCGGTCCTGGTAGAGCAGGTACGCGGCGCGGTGCAGGGCGACGGCGGTCTTGCCGGTGCCGGGGCCGCCGGCGACCTCGGCGACGGAGGCGGCGGGGGCCCGGATGACCAGGTCCTGCTCGGCCTGGATGGAGGAGACGATGTCGCGCATGGAGTGCGTACGGGCCCGCCCGAGCGCGGCCATGAGCGCGCCGTCGCCGATGGCGGGGAGCTCACGGCCGTCGAGGAAGGCGGTGACCTCGGGGCGCATCAGGTCGTCCTCGACGCCCAGCACCTTGCGGCCCTTGGAGCGGATGACGCGGCGGCGCACGACGCGGCCGGGGTCCTTGGGGGTGGAACGGTAGAAGGGCGCGGCGGCCGGTGCGCGCCAGTCGATGACCAGCGGCGCGTAGTCGGAGTCCAGGACCCCGATGCGGCCGATGTGCAGCGTCTCGGCGATGTCGGCCGTGAGGTCCTCGCGGATCGCCTCGTCGGCGGGCTCGACGGAGGTGTAGGCGCCGTCCGGCCCGCGTTCGCCGTCCTTGCCGAGCACCAGGTCGATGCGGCCGAAGAGAAAGTCCTCGAACTCGTTGTTGAGCCGGTTCAGGTGGATGCCGGCCCGGAAGACCTGCGCGTCGCGCTCGGCCAGGGCTCCGGGGGTGCCGACCTGGCCGCGCTGGGCGGCGTCGTTCATGAGGAACTCGGCCTCGTGGATCTTCTCCTCAAGGCGCCGGTACACCTGGTCGAGATGCGTCTGCTCGACCGCGGTCTCCCGATCGCGGACGGAATCCGCCGTGCTGTCGACAGCGGCATTCTGCGCGGCCACCAAGGCCCCCTTCTGACGTGCATGGGCGACCGTCAACCGTACGCGAAGCGGCCCCCTGTCCGCACGCTCGTTCCGGAACGGGTCTCGCTCGGTGATACGCCGGCTACCGGGATCCGGACGCCATGAGCCGCCGGCGGTGGCGGGCGACGCGTTCGCGGTTGCCGCACAGCTCGCTGGAGCACCACCGGCGCCGGTGGCCGCGGGAGGTGTCCAGGTAGAGGCGGGTGCAGCCGTCGCCCGCGCAGGCCCGCAGCAGGGAGCGGTCGCCGGGATCGGTCAGCAGCTCGACGGCGTCGCGGGCGACGGCCGCGAGCAGCGCGCCGCATTCCACGCCGCCGCACAACTCCCGCACGAGGTGCCCTTCCTGGTCCCGTACGGCGCACAGACCCGGGGGTGGTCCGGCGGCCAGCGCGTTGACCCGGGCCAGGGCGCTGTCGTCCGGCTCGGTGCCGGACAGTTCCGCCCGTACGAGGGCCTCCACGTCGGCGCGCAGGGCGCGGAAGGCCTCGGCCCAGTCGGCGCCCACCCGGGCCAGCGGCGTCCGGTCGGGCACGAGCCCCGCCCCGGCGAGCCACAGCCGCAGCTCGCCGCCGTCCGGGATCCCCTCGCGCGGGGCGAAGGTGGCCACCAGGTCCAGGCAGACCCGCCCGGAGTCGAACCGCATGTCCGTCACCGCCTCGCGTCGTGGGGCGCCTTCCCAGAGTGCCCGTACGCCGCCCGCTGGGGAAGCCCCCGAACCGGTACCTCCGCCCCAGCCTCGCCGGCGTTCGAGGCGCGGAGCCCGGTGCCCGGCGGAGCCGGGTTCCCCGGGGCGCCGCCCCAGACCCCGCTCCTCGAACGCCGGAGGGCTGAAGTGGCCGGGCCGCGGCTGAATCATCGGCGGTGCGCCCCGCTCAAGGGGTCGGCGGGTCGTCGTGCAGGATGCGCTGGAAGAGACGGTGGTCGCGCCAGGCGCCGTTGATGTGCAGGTAGCGCGGCGCGAGACCGTACGGCTCGAAGCCCGCCTTCGCCAGCACCCGCTGCGAGGCCAGGTTGTCGACCAGGGTCCCGGCCTCCACCCGGTGCAGCCCGAGCTCGTCGCGGGCGATCCTGCAGACCTCCTCGGCGCCGGCCGTGGCCAGGCCCTCGCCGCGGCGGTTCTCGTCGACCCAGTAGCCGAACCCGCCGCTGCTCAGCGGCCCGCGCTGGATGTTGCCGAGGTTGATGGTGCCCAGCGGCGTGCCGCTCGTGACGTCCACGAACACGAACGGCAGCAGCCGCCCGGCCTCGCGGGACTCCAGCTGCTGCGCGATCCGCTCCCGCTGCCCCTGCTCCGTGTAGAAGGCGTCCGGCCGGACCGGCTCGTACGGCGCCATGCACGCCCGGTTCCGCGTGAACGCCTCGGCCAGCGCGGCGGCGTCGTCCGGCTCGACGCCCCGCATCTCCACCCCGTCAGTGATCATCATCCCGGCACGCTAGCCCAGGACTCCCCTGGCCGTCACCGCCGCGTCCCGGGGGAGCGCGCCGTACTTGTCCTCGCCGCCCGCGTCCAGCGACAGCCGGTAGCCGCGCTTGACCACGGTCTGGATGAGGTTGGGCGCCCCCAGCGCCGCCCGCAGCCGCGCCATCGCCGTCTCCACGGCGTGCTCGTCGCGCCCCGCGCCGGGCAGCGCCCGCAGCAGTTCCGCGCGGGCCACCACCCAGCCCGGCCGCCGGGCGAGGGCCCGCAGCAGGGCCATCCCGGCGGGCGGCACCGCCCGCAGTTCGTCGTCGACGAGGACCGCGTGCCCGCGGATCTCCAGCCGGTGCCCGGCCACCGGCAGCACCCGGGCCCGGCCGGGCAGCTCCCGGCAGAGCAGCTGTACCAGCGGGCCCAGCCGGAACCGCTCCGGCTGCACCGTGTCCACGCCGAGCGCCTGCAGCGGCAGCGCGGTCACCGGTCCGACGCACGCGGACAGCAGGCCGCCGCGCAGCGCGTCCAGTACGGCCTCCCGCATCCCGCGTTCCTCGGCGCGGGACAGCAGCGAGGCCGCCGCCGGGGCGGAGGTGAAGCTGACGGCGTCCACCCCGCCGACGGCGATGGCGTCCAGCAGCCGGTCCAGCGGCGCGAGGTCCTCCGGGGCCATCCACCGGTACACCGGGACGACCACCACCTCGGCCCCGCCGGCCCGCAGCGCCTCGACGAAGCCGGGCAGCGGCTCCCCGTGCAGCTGGAGTGCGATCCGCCGGCCGGCGACCCCCGCCGCCAGCAGCCGCTCCAGTACCTCGGCGAGCGACTCCGACTCCGGGGACCACTCCTCCACGAGCCCGGCGGCCCGGATGGCGCCCTTCACCTTCGGACCGCGCGCCAGCAGTTCGGCGGAGCGCAGCGTCTCCAGGAGGCCCTCGCCGACCCCCCATCCGTCGGCGGCCTCGACCCACCCCCGGAAGCCGATGGCTGTGGTGGCGACGACCACGTCCGGCGGGCAGCCGATCAGTTCCTTGGTGGCGGCGAGCAGTTCGCTGTCGTCGGCGAGCGGCACGATCCGCAGCGCCGGCGCGTGCAGTACCGCCGCTCCGCGCCGCCGCAGCAGCGCGATGAGCTCGTCCGCCCGCCGGGCGGCGGTGACTCCGACGGTGAATCCCGCGAGCGGGCCGGTGTTCCTGTCGTCCATCGTGACCTGCCTACTGACGCATGTGGGGGCGGTACGGGTGGACCGAGCCTGCCAACTCGGCGTGTCGGACTCGGTTCACCCGTATTTCGCCCCGGTTACACCGACGTGAGCTGCGGTTTCGTCGGAGCCTCGGCTGTCTCGGCCGCCTCGGCCGTCACCGCCGCCGGGCGGCGAAGGTATACCGCCCACGTCACCGCGCAGCACAGCGCGTAGAAGCCCAGGAAGGTGACGAAGGCCGTCGTGCCTGATCCGGAGGTGCGGAACGCCTCCCGGAAGACCAGGTTGATGCCCAGGCCGCCGAGCCCGCCGACCGCGCCGATCAGTCCCATGGAGGCCCCGGAGAGCCGCCGCCCGTACGCCGCCGCGGCCTCGCCGCTCATCCCGCGCGCCAGGGCCTTCGCCTGGAAGATGCCCGGGATCATCTTGTAGGTCGAGCCGTTGCCGAGCCCGCTCAGGACGAACAGGGCCACGAACCCGACGAGGAAGACGGGCAGCGAGGCCCGCTGCGAGGCGAACACGACCACTCCGGTCGCCGCGGCCATCGCCACGAACGTGCCCAGGGTGATGCGGGCCCCTCCGAACCGGTCCGCCAGCGCCCCGCCCACCGGCCGGATCAGCGAGCCGAGCAGCGGTCCGATGAAGGTCAGCGAGGCGGCCTGGAGCGGGGTGCGCCCGAACTGGGTCTGGAGGACCAGTCCGAAGGCGAAGCTGTAGCCGATGAAGGACCCGAACGTCCCGATGTAGAGGAACGACATGATCCAGGTGTGCGCGTCCTTCAGGGCCTCGCGGACCGCGCCGGTGTCGTTGCGGACGGGCGCCAGGTTGTCCATCCGTACGGCGGCCAGCACTGCGGCGATCACGATCAGCGGGATGTAGGCGCCCAGCAGCAGCCGCGGGTGGCCGGCTCCGGCGGTGGCGATGACGAGCAGCCCGGCCAGCTGGACGACGGGCACGCCGATGTTGCCGCCGCCGGCGTTCAGGCCGAGCGCCCAGCCCTTCTTCCGCAGCGGGAAGAAGGCGTTGATGTTGGTCATGGAGGAGGCGAAGTTGCCGCCGCCGACGCCGGTGAGGGCGGCGACGAGCAGGAAGGTCCCGTACGAGGTCCCCGGCTCCATCACCACGATCGCGGCGACCGTCGGCGCGAGCAGCATCAGGGCGCTGACGACGGTCCAGTTCCGGCCGCCGAAGCGGGCGACGGCGAAGGTGTACGGCACGCGCACGATGGCGCCCACGCAGGTGGCCGTCGCGATCAGGAAGAACTTCCCGGCCGGGTCGATGCCGTACTGGGGGCCCATGAAGAGGACCATCACGGACCAGAGGGACCAGATGGAGAATCCGATGTGCTCGGAGAGCACGGAGTACAGCAGGTTGCGGCGGGCGACCCGCTCCCCGGTCTCCTTCCAGAAGGTCTCGTCCTCGGGATCCCACTGCTCGATCCAGCGGCCCCGCTTACGCGGTGCGGTACCGGTCATCACACGCCTCCACAGCTGTCGCGTCCGTGGTGACGACGGTAGGAAGGGCGCGTTTCGGCCCCGGTCCCCGCCGGATGACCGCCGGGAAACCTTGCTCTCACCCGCCGCGCGGGCCGTGTGTGAGCGGGGCCGGCAGCCAGCTCCCGGCCGGTGGGGCGAGCCAGCCCAGCTCGGCCGCCAGCGCGGCGGCCGCGGCGTGCAGGGCGTCCAGGCCGGGGTGGGCGAAGCCCTTGCGCCACACCATCGACAGCGGCGACAGCGGTACCGGGTCGGTCAGCGGCAGCTTGACGCAGCCCGGCATGTCCAGGAAGCCGACGGTCGCCAGCACCGGGTTGCCGGTCTTGACCATGACCCGGCGGAACTCCTCCTTGCCCATCGCGACCGGCGCGGGCGGAGCCATCAGGATCCCCCGCCCGGCGAACAGTTCGCGCGCGAGCCCCGTCCACTCCAGCGTCCGGGGGTTCCCGGCGCCCGCGTACACGGTCTCCCCGGCCAGTGCGTCCAGCGGTACGGACTCCCGCGCGGCCAGGGCGTGCCCCTCGGGCAGCAGCACGGCGAGCGGCTCGTACCGTACGGGCAGCTGCGCGAGCGGCGCGCGCAGTACGGGGTCGAGGCCGTCGGCGTAGCCGAAGGCGACGTCGAGCCGGCCGGCGGCGACCTCGGCGGCGGCGTGGGTGAGCCCGCTCTCGAAGCGGGCCATCAGCTCACAGTGCGGGGCGAGGTCGCGGGCCCGCTCCAGCACGGTGCGTGCGGTGCCGGGCCCGTCGGTGTTCAGGTCGACGAGGAGCGGCCGGGGCGCGGCGCCGGCCGCCGTCCCGGCTCCGAACGCGCCCGCCAGTTCCTCGTGCGCAGCCAGCACGCGCCGGGCCAGGGGCAGCAGGCGGTGCCCGTCGGCGGTGAGCTCGACGGCGCGGGTGGTGCGGACGAACAGGGTTGCCGCCAGGGCCTGTTCGAGCCGCCGCACGTCCCTGCTCAGCGCCTGCTGGGCGACGTACAGGCGGGCGGCGGCACGGGTGAAGTGCAGCTCCTCGGCAACGGCGACGAACCCGCGCAGCAGCCGGGGTTCCACATCACGGGGCATCACCCCCGGAGACTAACAACAAGAACAGGTGAATGCCCTCGGAACAGGTGTTGGACGGCGGCAGCCACCCCGACCGAGGGTGGTGCCATGCCCCTCATGACCGTCACCGGCAGCACCCTCGTCATCACCGCTGCGGACACCGCCTCCGACACCGCGCGCGACACCGCTCCCGCCCGCGCCCGTGCCACCGCGGGTCGGACACCCGGCCCCTACCGCCGGCTGTTCGCCCTGCCCGGCACCCGCGGGTTCACCGCCGGGAACCTCATCGCCCGCCTCCCGATGGGCATGTTCGGCGTCAGCGCGGTCATGATGATCGCCGGCCAGCGCGGCTCGTACGCCCTCGCCGGTGCGGTCACGGCGACCGGCCTGGCGGCCACGGCGGTGGTGGCACCCCTGACCGCCCGCATGATCGACCGCCACGGCCAGGCCCGGATCGCCGTACCGGCCACCCTGATCGCTGTCCTCGGCTCACTGTCCCTGATCGTGTGCGTCCGTACCGGCGCTCCCGCCTGGACCCTCTTCGCCTCGTACGCCGCGACCGCCACCACCCCCAACATCGGCGGCATGTCCCGCGCACGCTGGACGCACCTGCTGCGCGACTCCCCCGCCGCCCACCACACGGCGATGTCCTTCGAACAGGCCGCGGACGAGCTGTGCTTCATGCTCGGGCCGGTCCTGGCGGCCTTCCTGTGCGGGATGGTCTTCCCGGAGGCGGGCACCCTTGCGGGGGCGGTCCTGCTGCTCACCGGCATGCTGGTGTTCACCTCCTGCCGTGCCACCCAGCCTCCCGTGGCGGCGGCGCCCCGACACGGATCTCCGCTGCGCGCCCTGGGCCCGCTGCTGCCGCTGTTCCTCGTCACGGGCGTGGTCTTCGGTGCGATGGAGGTCGCCTCGATCGCCTACCTGGACTTCCAGGGCCTGGGCGCCGCCTCCGGCCTGGTCCTGGCCCTCCAGGCGGCGGGCTCCTGCGCGGCCGGCCTGCTCTACGGCACCGTGCGCGCCCGATCGTTGAAGGCCTGCGTGTGCGCCCTGGCCGCCCTGATGACCCTGCCCTGGGCCGCGGCGGCCACCGGCTCGGTGCCCGCCCTGGCGGGCGCCCTGCTGCTGGCCGGCATGGCCACGGCCCCGACGATGGTCACCGCGATGTCTCAGGTCCACGCCCGCATCCCGGAGGGGCGGCTCAACGAGGGCATGACCCTGGCGGTCACCGCCATCTTCGCGGGCATCGCGGTCGGCTCGGCGAGCGCGGGCTCGGTCGTGGAGGGCGCGGGCCCGGTCGCCGCCTACGCGGTGCCGGCGGCGGCCGCGCTGATCGCGCTCGTGATCGCGCTGACCGGGCGATCGATCCGGCGCCCGGGTGATCGTTCCCGCGTGGTACGCACGGCCGCCGCTGACGATCCGCGATAACTGGGGGTGCCTTCCCCCACAGCACCCTTCCCTTTGCGGAGGAACCACCCGTGCCTGCTTCCCGTTCCGTGCCCGCGGCCCTGTTCGTCGCAGCCCTCACCGCCGGCTGCCTCGTCCCGGCGGTCCCCGCTCTCGCCGACTCGGCGGACATCCGCTTCTCCCAGCCCTATGTGCCCTCCATCGCCCCCGGCGCCACGGGACGCGTTGTCATCGCGGTGCGGGGCGGGACGGAACCGGCCGTCAGCGGCACCTTCCGCATCACCGCTCCGGAACGGACCACCTTCCCGGAGGCCCGCTTCCACTGGTCCGGAACCCGCACGGCGGCGCCGTGCACGCGGTCGGCCGACGCGCGCCGGCTGACCTGTGAGGCGGGGACCCGCTCCGGCTTCCGCTTCGCCGCGCGGGAGCAGACCCAGCTGTCCGTGGCCGTGAGGGTGGACGCCGACGCCCCCCAGGGCACGACGCTGACCGGCGGCGAGTGGGCGACGGACGTCGACGCACCGGCCCTGTTCGCCGTGGCCACCCCGGTGTCAGGACCCAAGGGAGACAAGGGCGACGACGGCAAGCCCGGGAAGCCCGGACACCACGGCAAGCCCGGAAAGCCCGGCCCCAAGGGCGACAAGGGCGACCGAGGCGACCGGGGCGACCGGGGCGAGCCCGGGCCGAAGGGCGACAAGGGCGAGAAGGGCGACTCCGGCAAGCCCGGCCGCGACGGCAAGCCCGGCCGCGACGGCGAGCAGGGCCCTGCGGGACCCCGGGGCCCGAAGGGCCCCAAGGGCGACACCGGCAAGCCCGGCACGCCCGGAAAGCCCGGCGACTGCAAGTGCGGCGGCAAGGGCAAGGACCACCACGAACACCCCAAGGCCAAGATCGTCGCCCCCGGCAAGGGGCTCGGCGTCCGCTCCGGCCCCGGCACGCAGTACGCACAGAAGGGCAAGATCAAGACCGGCACGGTCGTCGCCCTCCAGTGCAAGGTCAACGGCCAGAAGGTCGACGGCAATTCGATCTGGTACAAGCTCGCAGACGGCACCGGCTGGATCGCCGCCCGCTACGCCCTGAACCTCAACAAGGTCCCGTTCTGCTGACCTGCCCCCCACCTGAACCAGGCCCCCCGCCCCACGGGTGGGGGGCCTGCTGCCATGCATCCACGCTTCGGCCGCCACTCCGGTACCACAATCCGTTACACAACCGGCACCATGTCCCCGTACCCCCAGAACGGAGGCGGCAGTGCCCATCAGCGCCAGCGAGGCCCGCAAGACGCTGTTCCCCCTCATCGAACGCGTCAACGACGATCACGTGCCGGTGCGCATCAGCTCCAAGCGCGGCGACGCGGTGCTCATGTCGGCGGCCGACTACGACTCCTGGCAGGAGACGGTCTACCTGCTGCGGTCTCCCGCGAATGCCCGTCGGCTGATGGAAGCCGTCGCACGGGACAGGGAAGGCGCCGCGAGCGTGGCGAAGAACATGGAGGAGCTTCAGGCCCAGGCCGGTGACGAGTGAGGAGCGTCCATGACGACCCGGCGCGGGAAAGGCGAAGGCCCCGCAACCGAGTGGCTGCGGGGCCTTCGCCCACATGGGATGAGTGGAGATGGCGGGAATCGAACCCGCGTCCAACGGTGCAGAAGCAGGGCTTCTCCGAGCGCAGTCCGCTGCGCTTTTCTCAGCCCCGGAGATCACACGGACAAGTCTCCGACGGGCTCAGTCACTGTTTGGTTTCCCTCCAACCCCCGTGACCGGGGCTAGAGGTTTAGATCCCTAGTTGACGCCAGGATCCGGACCGGGACCACTTCCGGGCTGACGCTCCTCACAGAGGCTTCAGCTCACTGTTATTAGGCAGCGAGGGTGAAGCGGGAGTTATCGCTCTTGGAGTTGGCGATTATTTTTTGCGACATGTGGTTAGCGAGATCATTGCCGCTTCCTCGGCTCGCTTCCCCTGCATCGACATCCGCTGTCGAAACCGATCATCCCCATGTTTCACGCTGTTCAGTTAGGTACTGCACAAGGTGTGCTCCACCCCCGGGGGGTGGTGCTGACGCCATGGTACGCGAAGTGGACCACCTCGTGCCAGGAGATTAAACCGTACCGCGCTGCTTGCGGCGGATCGCCGAGATCGCACGGTTCGTCTCACGGGTGTCCTGCTTCTCCCGCAGCGTCTGCCGCTTGTCGTACTCCTTCTTGCCCTTCGCCAGCGCGATCTCGACCTTCGCCCGGCCGTCCTTGAAGTACAGCGAGAGGGGCACGATCGTGTGACCCGACTCGTCCGCCTTGCGCTCCAGCTTGTCGATCTCCTCCCGGTGCATGAGGAGCTTCCGCTTGCGCCGGGCGCTGTGGTTGGTCCAGGTGCCCTGGCTGTACTCCGGCACGTGCACGTTGTAGAGCCAGGCCTCCCGGCCCTCCACCGACACGAAGCCGTCCACCAGCGAGGCCCGGCCCTGGCGCATGGACTTGACCTCGGTACCGGTGAGCACGAGACCGCACTCGTAGGTGTCGAGAATCGTGTAGTCGTGCCGCGCCTTCTTGTTCTGGGCGATCAGCTTGCGCCCTTTTTCCTTAGCCATAGTGCGCCCATTTTCGCACTACGGACCCACCCCCAGGCCACCCAATACCGTGACGGCCCGCTCCTCGACCCGGTCGCCCGCCGGTACGTCCGGGGTGATGCCGCCGCCGTCGAGGCTGCGGCCCGCCGGTGTGCGGTAGGTGCCCACCGTCAGCTCGGCCACCGAACCGTCCGGGAGCTCGGTCGGCATCTGCACCGAGCCCTTTCCGAAGGTCCTGCTGCCCACCGCCAGCGCCCGGCCCCGGTCCTGGAGGGCGCCCGTGACCAGCTCGGCGGCGCTCATCGTGCCGCCGTCCACGAGCGCCACCAGCGGCCGGGCCGTGTCCCCGCCGGGGGCCGCGTTCAGGACGCGCTGCTCGCCCCGTACGTCGTAGGTCGCCACGAGCCCGCCGTCCAGGAAGGCGGAGGCGGTCGTGACGGCCTCGTCGACGAGCCCGCCCCGGTTGCCGCGCAGGTCGAGCATGACCCCGCCGCCGGGCGGGGCCGCGCGGACGGCCGCCTTGACCAGCTCGCCGGAGCCGCGGGTGAAGGAGGCCACCTTGATGACGGTGACGTCGCCGGCGAGCTGCCGCACGGTCACCGGCTCGGTGCGCAGGCGCTGGCGCAGGACGGTCTCGGTGAGGTCGGCGCCGCCCCGGCTGAGCTTCAGCACGACGGGAGTGCCGGCGGTGCCGCGGAGCAGGGCGACCACGTCGGCGACGGCCAGACCGGACACCGCATGCCCGTCGACGCTCAGCAGCCGGTCACCGGCGCGCAGGCCGGCCCGGGCTGCGGGGCTGCCCGGCTCGATGTCGTCGAGCGTGATCACGCCGTCGCGGGTGCGCCCGGCCCAGACCCCGACGCCGGTCCAGTGCCCGTCGAGGCCCTCGGCGAAGGCGGCGTACTCACCCTGGTCGTAGACGGTGCCCCAGCGGTCGCCGCTGCGGCTGACCACTTCCTGCGCGGCCTTCTTGCCGGACTTGCCCTCGGCGACGGCCTCGGCGGCGGCGCGGGCGACCGCCTCGCGGTCGGCGGTGCCCTCCGCGCGCGGCGCCCCGGGCGCGGAGGCGTCCGTACGGGCGGCGGCCGCGGCGCCGTCCTCGGGGACCCAGCAGCCGGTGAACGCGCCGACGGCGACGACGGCGACGAACGTTAACGTCAAAACGGCCCCGCGACGTGGGTCGCGGGGCCGGAGACAGGAGGCGGGGACACTCGGCAAGCCCAGCATGGCGCCGAGTCTAGGACAAGCCCCGCGCCGGTACGGATGGTTGGCCGTACCGCTTGCGGGGCGCTTGTCACACCTTCAGGTACTTGCGCAGGGCGACGAATGCGGCCATGGAGGGCATCAGGAGGCCGATGAACAGCACGTACGGAAGCTTGGCCAGCACCGATCCCCAGCCCATGAAGTCGATGAGCTGGATCTTGTCGCGCAGGCCGACGCCGTGGTCGATCACGAAGTACTGGCCGGAGACGAGCATGACGCAGGCGAAGAGCGCGCCGATGAGCCCGGCGACGGCGGCCTCCATGATGAAGGGGACCTGGATGTAGAAGCTGGAGGCACCCACCAGCCGCATGATCCCGGTCTCCCGCCTTCGGCTGAACGCCGAGACACGCACGGTGTTGACGATCAGCAGCAGCGCCACGATCAGCATGATCGCCATGATGCCCACGGCGGCCATGTTGAGGTAGTTGAGGATCCGGAAGAGGTCGTCGATCGCCTGGCGCTGGTCGTCGACCGTGTGGATGCCGTCCCGGCCCGCGAAGGCGGAGGTGACCACCTTGTACTTCTCCGGGTTCTTCAGCTTGACCCGGAAGGACTCCTGCATCTGGTCGGGGGTGATGGAGGAGGCCAGGGCGGTGTGGCCGTACTGCTCCTGGTAGTGCTTGTACGCCTCGTCGGCCGACTCGTAGGTCACCGACTTGACCAGGGACATCGCCTTGAGCTCGGACTCGATCTGCCTCTTCTGCTCGTCGGTCACGGCGCCCTTGCGGCAGGTGGCGACGCCTCCCGCACCGCCTCCTGCGCTGTTGGCGGCGGCCTCGCCCGCCTCCTGGGCGTCCTGCTTGTTGCAGAGGTAGATCGAGACGTTGGCCTTGTCGTACCAGTAGCCCTTCATCCTGCCCACCTGCTCGCTCATGAGCAGGGAGCCGCCGAACAGGGCCAGGGACAGGGCCACGGAGATGATGACCGCGAAGGTCATGGTGAGATTGCGGCGGAGGCCGACGCCGATCTCGGACATGACGAACTGGGCGCGCATGACTCTCAAGGGCCTTTCAGTGCTGGTAGCCGTAGACGCCGCGCGACTGGTCGCGTACGAGTCGGCCCTGTTCGAGTTCGATGACGCGCTTGCGCATCTGGTCGACGATCTGCTGGTCGTGCGTCGCCATGATCACGGTGGTACCGGTCCGGTTGATCCGGTCCAGCAGCTTCATGATCCCGACGGAGGTCTGCGGGTCGAGGTTGCCGGTGGGCTCGTCCGCGATCAGCAGCGCCGGGCGGTTGACGAAGGCGCGGGCGATGGCCACGCGCTGCTGCTCACCGCCGGAGAGCTCGCCGGGCATGCGCTCTTCCTTGCCGCCCAGGCCGACCAGTTCCAGCACCTGCGGGACGGCCTTGCGGATCTCGCCCCGGGGCTTGCCGATGACCTCCTGGGCGAAGGCGACGTTCTCGGCCACCGTCTTGTTGGGCAGCAGGCGGAAGTCCTGGAAGACGGTCCCCAACTGGCGCCGCATCTGCGGGACCTTCCAGTTGGAGAGCTTGGCGAGGTCCTTGCCCAGGACGTGCACCTGGCCGTGGCTCGCCCGCTCCTCGCGCAGGATGAGGCGCAGGAACGTGGACTTGCCGGAGCCGGACGAGCCCACCAGGAAGACGAACTCGCCCTTCGCGATGTCGAGGGAGACTTCTCTGAGTGCGGGACGGCTCTGCTTCGGGTAGGACTTGGAGACGCTGTCGAATCGGATCACGGGTGCACCACGGTCGCCGGGAGTAGGTGTGCGTGACCATACGCGAACGGGCGCGAGGTGTGGACCCGGCATCCGGAGTTGTCCGCTTTATCCCGCGGTCCTGGAGGGTCCGGCCCGCGATTGCCTGGACGGGCCGCGCCGAATGTCGGCGAAGCTGGCACAGTGGTAGGGGGAACGGTCCGGTTCCCCGCGCCGTTATAGGCAGTGGAAAGACCGAGGGGACGAGAGGAGGAGCGCATGACATATGACCGGCTCGTGTGCGCGAACTGCGCCGCACCCGTCAGCCAGGGCCGCTGCCCGGTGTGCCGGGCGAACCGGAAGCACCTCCAGCAGGAGGGCCCCTTCTCCGGCCTGAACCCCGTGGCGCTCATCGTGCTCATGGTGGTCCTCGTGGCAGCTCTGGCCCTGGTGGCCCAGCAGACCGCCTAGCGGGCGCTCTGCGGGCGGGGTACGGCGCCGGTGCTCGTCGGTGCCCGCGCCGCGTACCGATCACATACAGCGGAAGGGCCCGGACACCTTGGGGTGTCCGGGCCCTTCCCGCGTTTGCCGGGGAGCGGGAGCGTCCTACGCGGTCTGCTCCTGCTGCTTGCGCCAGCGGATGCCGGCCTCCAGGAAGCCGTCGATCTCGCCGTCGAGGACCGCCTGCGGGTTGCCGACCTCGAACTCCGTGCGCAGGTCCTTGACCATCTGGTACGGGTGCAGGACGTAGGAGCGCATCTGGTTGCCCCAGGAGCTGCCGCCGTCCTTGAGGGCGTCCATCTTGGCCTGCTCCTCCTGGCGGCGCCGCTCCAGCAGCTTGGCCTGGAGGACGTTCATGGCGCTGGCCTTGTTCTGGATCTGCGAGCGCTCGTTCTGGCAGGAGACGACGATGCCGGTCGGGATGTGCGTGATGCGCACGGCCGAGTCGGTGGTGTTGACGCCCTGGCCGCCGGGGCCGGAGGCGCGGTAGACGTCGACGCGCAGCTCGGACTCGTCGATCTCGACGTGGTCGCTGGTCTCGACGACCGGGAGCACCTCGACGCCGGCGAAGGAGGTCTGGCGGCGGCCCTGGTTGTCGAAGGGCGAGATGCGCACGAGGCGGTGGGTGCCCTGCTCGACGGAGAGGGTGCCGTAGGCGTACGGGGCCTTGACGACGAAGGTGGTCGACTTGATGCCGGCCTCTTCCGCGTACGAGGTCTCGTAGATCTCCGTGGAGTAGCCGTGGCGCTCGGCCCAGCGCAGGTACATGCGCTGGAGGCGCTCGGCGAAGTCGGAGGCGTCGACGCCGCCGGCCTCGGCACGGATGTTGACCAGGGCCTCGCGCTCGGCGTACTCGCCGGAGAGCAGGGTCCGGACCTCCATCTCGTCCAGCGCCTTGCGGACGGACACCAGCTCGGTCTCGGCCTCTGCGAGGGTGTCCGCGTCGTCCATCTCCTGGGCGAGTTCGAACAGCACCCCGAGGTCGTCGATGCGTCCGCGCAGGGTTTCGGCCTTGCGCACCTCGGCCTGGAGGTGCGAAAGCTTGCTCGTGATCTTCTGGGCGGCTTCCGGGTCGTCCCACAGGGACGGCGCGGCGGCCTGCTCCTCAAGCACGGCGATATCTGCCCTCAGCTTGTCGAGGTCCAGGACGGCCTCGATCGACCCCATGGTCGAGGAGAGGGACTTCAGCTCTTCGGAAACATCGACGACTGCCACGGGTCCAGCGTAGCCGGTCCCCGGGCAAGCCCGTCCGGGCAGGCCGGATCACCCGTTCTGATGAAGGCTCGGACGGGCGTACGCTCACCGTATGACCGAATCGCTCGTCAAGCGCCGCCATGTGGACTACATGCGCGTCACGACGACGAGCTGTCAGCCGCCGGACCTCACCCAAGCCTGATCCACCCCGATCCGACTTGGTCCTGTAACGCGGCCCATGCGGTCCCGGCGCCAACCCTGCCGGCGACCCCTCCCCACCCGCGGCCCCGCCACCTCTGGGGAACAGGACCCCGTGACATCCGAAACGGAGCCGTCATGCCGTCCGCGCAGTCCCTCCCCGTCCTGGACCTCTCCCAGGCCGACGACCCGGCCCAGCGGGCCGACTTCCTGAAGCAGTTGCACGCAGCGGCCAGGGACACCGGTTTCCTGCACCTGACCGGGCACGGCGTCACCACCGCCGAGAGCGCCCGCATCCTGGAGCTGACCCGGGCCTTCTTCGCCCTGCCGGAGGCCGACCGGCTCGCCGTGAGCAATCTGAACTCCCCCCACTTCCGCGGCTACACCCGGATCGGGCACGAGCTGACCGGCGGGGCCTGCGACTGGCGCGACCAGCTGGACGTGGGCGCGGAGCGGCCGGCACCGGTGGTGGGCCCGGACGACCCGGCGTACCTGTGGCTGGAGGGCCCGAACCAGTGGCCCGCCGCCCTCCCCGAGCTCCGTACGGCGGTCCTGGAGTGGCAGTCCCGCCTGGCGGCGGTGGCGCACCGCCTGCTCCAGGAGCTGCTGGTCTCGATCGGCGCCCCGGCCGACTTCTTCGACGCGGCCTTCGCCGACCGCCCCCACCTGCACACCAAGCTGATCCGCTATCCGGGGTCGGCCCCGTCGGGCGCCGACCAGGGGGTCGGGGCGCACAAGGACTACGGCTTCCTCACGCTCCTGCTGCAGGACTCGGTGGGCGGCCTCCAGGTGGTCCGGGACGGCGGCTACGTGGACGTGCCGCCGATGCCGGGGGCCTTCGTGGTGAACCTGGGCGAGCTGCTGGAGATCGCGACCGAGGGCTACCTGACGGCGACCGACCACCGGGTGGTCAGCCCGCCGGGTGCGGTGGAGCGGTTCTCGGTGCCGTTCTTCTACAACCCGCGGCTGGACGCGGTGGTGGAGACCGTGCCGGGCGACTACCTGCGCTCGGCGCCCGGCGTCGCGCACGACGCGTCGAACCCGCTGCACGCCGAGTACGGGCGCAACGAACTGAAGGGCTGGGTCCGCGCCCACCCCGCCGTGGCGCGGCGCTGGCACCCGGAACTGGTGGCGGCGTAGGCCCGGGGGCTCCGCCCGGCCCTGCGGCGCTACGGGTGTCGGGGGCCCGACTGCTTGTTGTCCTGCCGGGGCTCCGGCTCCTCGCCTCCGGAGAGGGCCAGCCAGCTGCCCAGGCCGACCGCGGCGACCAGGGCCACCGCCACCGCCGACATGGTCAGGCGCCGCTTGCGGGCGGCCTCGGCCCGGTGGCGGGCCGAGCCGGGCCGGTGGCCGCCGGCCGGCCGCGGTACGCGGGCCGTGCCCAGTGCGCCGCCGGCCAGCTCGTCCGGCCCCGGCACCCGCATCGAGGTGTGGGTGTCCCGGTTGGAGTCGGTCGCCGACCCCGGCACGAGCGGGACCACGCCCCGCCGCCGTACCGGGTCGGCGGACGGTTCCTGCGAGGCCTCCGGCTCCGGTTCCGCCTCGTCCGGCTCGTCCACGTCCAGCGGCGGCATCCCGGCCAGCATCGGCAGCAGGTCCCGCAGCCGGACCGACAGCTCCGAGGCCCGCAGCCGCGAGGCGGGGGCCTTGGCCAGGCACTGCACCATCAGCTGCCACAGCTCGTCGGGGATACCCGGCAGCGGGACGACCGTCTCCGTCACGTGCCGCCGCAGGACCGCGCCCGGGTGGCCGCCGCCGAAGGGGGTGAACCCGGCCAGCAGCTCGTACAGGACGGTGGCCAGCGCGTATATGTCCACCGCCGCACGAGGGGGCAGGCCCTCGACGATCTCCGGGGCGAGGTAGTCCGGGGTGCCGATGATGCGGGTCGTCGGAGCCGTGGCCCGGCCCGCGGAGGCCCGCCGGGGGGAGTCGATCAGCTTGGCGACGCCGAAGTCGGTCAGCAGGGCCGGATGCGAGCCGCCCGGGCCGAGCGGGCCCTGCATGTCCAGCAGGACGTTCTCCGGCTTGACGTCCCGGTGCACGACCCCCGCCGCGTGCGCCGCGGCCAGCGCGTCGGCCACGTCCGCGACGATCGCCACGGCCGCCTCGGGGGCGAGCCTGCGCTCGCGGTCGAGCCGCGTGCGCAGGTCCGTCCCGCGTACGAGGTCCATGACGAGGGCGAGGTCGTTGCCGTCCACGACGAGGTCGCGGACGGAGACGACGTGCGGATGCTCCAGGCCGAGCAGGGCGCTGCGCTCCTGGACGAAGCGTCCGACCAGTTCCTGGTCGGACGCGAGGTCCTCGCGCAGCAGTTTCACGGCGACGGGCCCGTCAGGCCCCTCGCCCAGCCACACCGTGCCCGCGCTGCCGCGCCCCAGGATCTGGTGCGCGGTGTACCGGCTGCCGATTTTCCGTGCCACGACTGCTCCCTCAGTGGCTGGCGTACGCCCCAAAGCTACGCGGCCGCGTGGGCTTCGGGGGCCGGCAGGGGGCCCGATTCGCGACGACCTTCACTTCTGCGGGCGAAATCACGTCCTGGATGTCGACAAATCCACGAAGTCGGGGCTACGGGGCCCCCCTCAGGGCGTGGAGGAGCCGGAGGAGCCCGCCGAGTCGCCGACGGAGGTGACCCAGTCGACGGCGTCGCTGCCCCAGGTCCACACCTGGTCCCACCAGCCGCGGCCGGTGCCGATCCACTCCTGGAGCGGGGTCAGCTCCCAGACGAGCCAGCCGGCCACGAAGAACACCAGGATCAGCACCAGGCAGCCCTTGAGGCAGCCGAGGCCGGGGATCCGCACCGGGTTGGCGCTGCGGCGGCGCGGCTCGCGCGGCTCCCGGGGAGCCGGCGGCTGCGGCGGGGCCTGTTGCGGCCGACTGTACTGCGGTTGCTGAGGCTGCGGCGGCTGCTGGTACGGCTGGGGCCGGTTCTGCTGCGGCTGGTAGTGCTGCGGCGGGGGCGGCGGTGCGTACTGCTGCTGCGGAGGCTGCTGCGGCTGGCGGTACTGGGGCTGCTGCGGCTGCTGGTACTGCTGCTGCTGCGGCGGGCCCTGGCGGTACTGCTGCGGCTGCTGCCGGGGGTGGTGCTGCGGCGGCGGGGGCGCCTGGCGCTGCGGGCGGCGGCGCAGCGGGTCGTCCTCCGGGTCGAGGTACTGCATCTGCGTCTGCTCGTTGCGGTCGCGGGCGGCCCGCATCTGCGTCTGCCACGGGTGCGGCGCGTCGGGCTGCTGCACGGGCGGCATGACCGAGGTCGGGTCGGCCCCGGGGCCTGCCGCTTCCCCTGGCCCTCCGGGCCGGGGAGGCCCCATGGGCAGCACCGAGGTGGCGTCGGCCGCGCCGACCGGCGGCATGACGCTGGTCATGGCGTTCGGGTCGTAGGCGCCCGCCGGGGTGCCCGCTCCGGAGGGCAGCACCTGGGTCGGGTCCGCGGCGCCGGGGGTCTCGGGGACCGGGGCCGGCGAGGGGTCGGGCGCGAGGAGGGCGCCCACGCCGAGCGCGGCCTCCACCTCGGCGCCCGTGGAGTGCACGCCGATACCGGCGGCGACCACGCGCAGGGCGCGGGCCAGGTTCGCGGCGCTGGGGCGCTCGTTCGGCTCCTTGCGCAGACAGCGCTCGACGACCGTCCACAGCGGCTCGGGCACGGTCGAGGGGCGCTGCGGCTCCTCGCTGAGGTGGCGGTGGAGCACTTCGAGGGCGGTGCCGCCGGCGAACGGCGGGCGGCCGGTGAGCAGTTCGTAGAGCAGGATGCCGGCGCCGTAGATGTCGACGGCGGAGGTCTGCGGGCGGCCCTCGGCGGACTCGGGGGCGATGTAGGCCGGGGTGCCGACGAACTCGTGCGTGCGGGTCAGGCCCGGGGAGTCGGCGAGGCGGGCGATGCCGAAGTCGGTCAGCATCGGCTTCATCTGCCCGTCGCGCTCGTCGAGCAGCACGTTGGCCGGCTTGAGGTCGCGGTGCACGACGCCGTCGGCGTGGCTGGCGGCGAGCGCGTCCGCGATCTGGGCAGTCAGCAGGCTCGCGGCGACGGGCGTGAAGGGGCCGTTCTCGCGCAGGTACCGGTGCAGGTCCGGGCCGTCGATCAGGTCCATGACCAGGGCCAGCAGGTCGCCCTCGACGACGAGGTCACGGGTGCGCACGATGTTGGAGTGGGTCAGGCGCAGCAGGACCGAGCGCTCCCGCAGGAAGCGCATGACGATGTCGGCGTCCTGGGCCAGCTCCTCCTTGAGGACCTTGATGGCCACGGTCTCGCCGGGCTGGCCCGCTACGGCCGCCTCCGCGCCGGCGGTCTCCCTCTGGCGGGCACGCCAGACAGTGCCCGTGGCGCCGCGCCCGAGCGGCTCCTCGAGCAGGTATTTACTGCCGACTGGCCGCACGTCTCGCGCTCCCCTGCTGTCGTCTGCTGTGGTCGTTCCGTCGAGTGGTTTTCCGGCCCACTCTAGGGGGTGTCCCCCGGGAAGACGCGGCTCCGCTGAGGTTGGTTGCCGCACATATGTACGGAGGGTGACGTTTTCGGGGTATGCCGGAGGCGATTTTCCCCTTCTTTCCCCCGCTCGCGGTCCGGATTCGATCGGCCCCGGCGCGGCCGGTGCCAGATCAAGATCATTTATTGCCGGGTGCCGGGCGTGTTGTCCGCGACAGGTGCGAGGATGCACCCGTACGGAACGGCACGGGACGGGAGCCCCGCCTTCCGGGCAGACCTGACCGGACGACGCGTCCGTGCCGGGCGGGGGGCGATCGGGCAGTCATGTCACGACGATCCCCCTGCCGGGCGCACACACCGCGCACCGCGCAGAAGGGACCGCTGACGGCGATGCAGATCCGGCTGACCGTCCTCGGGTCGCGCAGCGGCCACCAGACCGCGACCGCCCCCGCGAGCTGTGACGTGCTCGTCACCGCGCCCGCCGGCACCGCGCTGGCCGCGGTCGCCTCCGGGCTCGCGGCCACCGTCGGCGGCCCCGACACCGGGGGCACGGTCGTGCTGTACGCGGGCTCCGAACGCCTCGACCTCCAGCGGCGGGTGCTGGGCGAGCCGCCGCTGGTGGACGGCGCGGTGCTGGCGCTGCACTCGCCGATGCCGGACGTGCTGCCCGAGGACGGCCTCGGCGCACCCCAGCTGCACGTCGTGGCCGGACCCGACGCCGGCGGGGTGCACCTGCTGCACGACGGGCAGATCCGCATCGGCCGCTCCGGCGACGCCGACGTGCCGCTGGACGACCCGGACGTGTCCCGGATGCACTGCGCGGTGACGGTGATCGGCGACGGCCGGGTCGCCGTCGCCGACCTGGGCTCCACGAACGGCACCACCCTCGACGGCTCCCCGGTGGGGACCCAGCCGGTCGCCCTGCCCCCGGGGGCGCTGCTGCGGGTCGGCGAGTCCACCCTGCGGCTGGCGCCCGGGGGCGCGCCCGCGCTGGCGGTGACCCCGGACCAGGAGGGCCACCTGGCCCTCGCCGCGCCCACCCCGCCTTCCGGCCCCGTCGGCCCCGAGGGCCCCACGGGGGCCTTCCCCGACGGCCCGGACACCGCGGCGGGTGCCCGCGGCCCGGCCGGCCCCGGCGCCGGGCTGTACGGGCCGCCCGGCCCACACGCCCGGTCCGCCGTCCGCGGCGGGACGCCGGGCGCCTCCGGCACGGCCGCGGGCAGCGCCGGGCCCTACGGACCGGACGACGCGGCCCACCCGGGCGTCCCCGGGCCGGCCGGCGGCCCCGGCGCGACCGGGCCGGACGGGGCGGGGACCGGATCCGGCCGCCGCAAGGGCCTCGGCGCGTGGGCCCGCAGATGGATGCGCGGGGAGGACGTCGCACAGGCCGTCGCGGAGGCCGCGGACACCGCCGCCGCACCCCACCCCGACGACCCGGCCGCGCTGCTGCTGGCCGCGATGGGCCCCACCGGACGCCTGTGGTCCCGTACGCCCGGGCGAGCCGGTCACGCCGCGCTGCTGGAGGTCGGGCTCGGCGCCGGGAGCCGGGTGTCCCTGCCCTCCGTCGGCGCCCTCGGCCTCGCCGGCCCGCGGGCCCGGCTGTCCGGGGCCGCCCGCTGGGTGGTCGCGCAGCTCGCGGGGCTGCACGCCCCGGGGCAGTTGGAGATCGTGCTGGTCTGCGCCGACCGGGCCCGTCCGCTCGCCGACCGGCGGCGCGACTGGGGCTGGCTGGGGTGGCTGCCCCACGTACGGCCCGGGCACGGCCAGGACTGCCGCCTGCTCCTCGCGTACGACCGCGACCAGGCCGCCGCCCGCACGGCCGAGCTGACCCGGCGCCTCGACGACGGACCGCTCGGCGCGCACTGGGCGAGCGCCTCCCCCGAACAGGTCCGGGAGGCCGCCGACGCCTACGAGGGCCCCTCCACGCTCCTCGTCCTCGACGGCGATCCCGGCACCGGCGCGCTGCGCGACATCACCGGCCGGCTCGCCTCGCACGGCCCGGCCGCCGGGATCCACGTCCTGGCGCTCGCAGAGGCCCCGGCGGCCACTCCCGCCTCCCCGGTCACCGAGACGTACGAGAGCGCCTGCGCGGCCACCCCCGCCTTCCGGGACTGCGGTGCGGTCGCCCTGCTCAGCGGGGACGTGGCCACGGCCGTACGCACCTTCACGGTGCGCGGCGGCCTGCCGGTCCCGTCCGGGGGCACCGCGGTCTCCGACGCCGTCTCCGCCGCCTGGGCCGAGCGGTTCGCCCGGGCCCTGGCGCCCCTGCGGCCCACCGACGGCGCGGCCTGCGGGCCGAGCCGACCCACGGCCGCCGCGCTGCCCGCCACGGCGCGGCTGCTGGACGAGCTGGGGCTGGCCCGGGCCACTCCGGCCTCCCTGATGGCACGCTGGGCGGCCGCCACCGACCAGGGGCAGGGCCAGGGCGGCCTGGCCGAGATCGTGCTCGGCAGCGGGCGGCGCGGACCCGTCGGCACCGAACTGGTCCACGACGGCCCGCACCTGATCGTCGAGGGGCCCGCCGGGAGCGGCCGCACCGAGCTGCTGCGGTCGGTGGCGGCGTCGTTGTGCGCGGGCGCCCGGCCGGACCGGCTCGGGCTGGTCCTCCTCGACGGGGCGGGCGGCGAGCGCGGCGACGGGCTGCTGCCCTGCACCGAACTCCCGCACGTCTGCGCCCACCTGGTCGCCTCCGATCCGCTGCGCATGCGGGAGTTCGCCCAGGCGCTGGGCGCGGAGCTCAAGCGGCGCGCCGAGCTGCTGGACGGGGTGCCCTTCGCCGAGTGGCACGCACAGCGGGAGGTGTCCGGACGGATGGTCGCGCCCCGCCGGCCCGCCCCGGGCGAGGTCCGCGGCGACGGCGGCCCGTCCGCCGGCTCGCCGGGCCACGGCGAGCCCGTACGGACCGGAACGCTCCGGCTGCGCGCCTCCGCCACGCGGACGGATCCGGTCGGGCCGAGCCCGCTGCCGCGCCTGGTGGTGCTGGTGGACGACCTCGACGCGCTGGTCGCGCCCGGCCTGGGCAGCGCGGGCCGCCCGGCCGCCGGTTCGGTGGTCCGGGTGCTGGAGGCGGTGGCCCGTGACGGCGCCCGGCTCGGCGTGCACCTGGTGGCGAGCACCTCCCGCCCGGACCGTACGGCCGACACCGGCCCGGCCCGGCTGGCGGCCCTGCGGGTGGAGCTCGAAGCCCCGGACCGGCCGGGGCCCGGCCGGGGCGTGCTCCGCTTCGCGGACGGCCGCACGGTGCCGTTCCAGGCGGGCCGGGTCACCGGGCGGATCCCGCGGACGGCGACCCTGCGGCCGACGGTGGTCCCGGTGGAGTGGGAGCGGATGGGCGATCCGCCCGCCCGCCGGCCGGTGCGCGAGCTGGGCAACGGCCCGACCGACCTCGCGCTGCTGGCCAGCGCCCTGGACCGGGCCGCGCACCTGGTCTCGGCGATACCCGTGCTGTTCCCGGCGGCCCCCTGAGAGGGAGTCCGGGCCGCCGAGAGGGCGTCTAGCCCCCTGAGAGGTCGTCCGGGCCGCGCCCGTCCCCGGCGCGCGTGCTCGCGCCCTTCCCCCCGACGCGGTATTGCGGGGCCGCGCGGGTCGGCGTAGACCTTGTGGTCCGGGACACACCACGGGTATCGGGGGCAGAGCCATGCGCGAGCACGGAACGGGCCGTACGCATCTCAAGTGGGCGACGCTGGCCGTCGCGGGCGCGCTGGCGCTCACCGCCTGCGGGGGCGACGCCGACAAGGATCCGGCGCCGCAGGGCGCCGCGGCCTCGCCCGGGGTGGAGTTACCGAAACTGGACGGCGAGAAACTCCAGGTCGCAGCGGTCTGGACGGGTCCCGAGCAGGAGAACTTCACCAAGGTCCTCAAGGAGTTCGAGAAGCGGACGGGGGCCACCGTCACCTTCGTCCCGGCCCAGGACCCGATCGTCACCTTCCTCGGCACGAAGATCGCCGGCGGGGCTCCGCCGGACGTGGCGCTGCTGCCGCAGGTCGGGGCGCTGGTCTCGGCGGTGCAGAACAAGTGGGCGCAGCCGGTGGGACCGGAGGCGCAGGCGCAGCTCGACAAGAACTACTCGGCGGGCTGGAAGTCGCTGGGCGCGGTCGGCGGCACCCAGTACGGCGTCTACTACAAAGCCGCCAACAAGTCGCTGATCTGGTACAACGCCAAGGCCTTCGAGGCGGCGGGGGTCAAGCCTCCCACGACCTGGAAGGAACTGATCACCGCGGCGGACACCCTGTCGGCGTCGGGTACCCCGGCGGTCTCGGTCGCGGGCGCGGACGGCTGGACCCTGACGGACTGGTTCGAGAACGTCTACCTCTCCCAGGCGGGCCCGGAGAAGTACGACCAGTTGGCCAAGCACCACATCAAGTGGACCGACGGCAGCGTCAGGCAGGCCCTGACGACGCTCGCCGAACTGTTCGGGCGCAAGGACTTCCTGGCGGGCGGTACGAGCGGCGCGCTGGCCACCGAGTTCCCGAAGTCGGTGACGCAGACCTTCACGGGCGGCGACCGGCCGGCGGCCGCGATGGTCTTCGAGGGCGACTTCGTCGCGGTGAACATCGCGCAGACCGACGCGAAGGTCGGCGAGGACGCCCTGGTCTTCCCCTTCCCGGCGGTCGGCGCGAAGGCGCCGGTGGTCTCGGGCGGTGACGTGGCGGTCGCGCTGAAGCCCTCCAAGGGCGCGCAGGCGCTGCTGACCTTCCTGGCGTCGGCGGACGCGGCGCAGATCCAGGCCCGCGAGGGCGGTTTCGTCTCCCCGAACAAGGCCGTCGACCCGGCGGCCTACCCGAACGACATCCAGCGCGGTATCGCCAAGGCGCTGATCGCGGCGGGCGACGACTTCCGTTTCGACATGTCGGACCAGGCGCCGGCGGCCTTCGGCGGGACGCCGGGCGCGGGCGAGTGGAAGGCGCTCCAGGACTTCCTGGCGAACCCGTCGGACGTGGCGGGCACCCAGGCGAAACTGGAGGCGGACGCGGCCAAGGCCTACGGGAACTGATCCCGTGACGGCCCCCGCCGCACACGGTCCCTCCGCACAGGGTCCCTCCTCCGCAGCCTCGCCCTCCCCCGCGGGCTCCCCCGGGCACGGTCCCACCCCCGCGTACGGTCCCACCCCTGCCCGCGGGCTCTCCGCCGAGGCCCGGCGCCGCCGTCTGGTGGCGGCGGCGTTCCTCCTGCCGGCCCTCGTGCTGCTCGGCGCGCTCGTCGTGCACCCGATCGGCTACTCGCTCTACCGCAGCTTCTTCGACCGCTCCGGCGAGGTGTTCGTCGGCGGCGGCAACTACCGGGAGATCCTCAGCGACGACGGCATCCGCACCGCCCTGAAGAACACGGCGGTGTGGGTGGTGCTCGCCCCGGCCACGGCCACCGCGCTCGGGCTGATCTTCGCGGTGCTCACCGAAAGGGTGCGCTGGGGAACGGCGTTCAAGCTGCTGGTGTTCATGCCGATGGCGATCTCGATGCTGGCGGCGGGCATCATCTTCCGGCTCGTCTACGACCACGACCCCGACCGGGGCGTCGCCAATGCCGTGTGGGTCGGCGTCCACGACACCTTCGCGCAGTCCTCGGCCTTCCCCAAGGCCCGTCCGGGCCGTGACTCGCCGCTGGCGGACGCCGGCGGGGGCGCCTTCGTGACCCGTGAGCCGGTCCGCGCGGGCAGCCCGGTGCTGCTCCCGCTGGTCGGCGTGGCCCCGGAGGCACTGCCGGACGGGACCCGTACGGCGGGCGCACCGGAGCCCGAGCCGGGGAAGGTCACCGGCACGGTCTGGCAGGACTTCACCCGGGGCGGGGGCGGCGCGACGAACGTGGTCGACCCGAGCGAGCAGGGCTTCTCCGGGATGCGGATCGAGGCGGTCAGGGACGGCCGGGTCGTCGACACGGCGACGGCCCGCGCCGACGGCACCTTCACCCTGTCCGCGCAGGCCGACGGGGCACTGCTGCGGCTGCCCGCGGCCAACTTCCGGGAGGCGTACGGCGGGGTGGAGTGGCTCGGTCCGGCGCTGGTCACCCCGGCGGTCATCGGGGCGTACGTGTGGATGTGGGCCGGTTTCGCGATGGTGCTGATCGGGGCCGGGCTGGCGGCCGTACCGCGCGAGCTGCTGGAGGCGGCGCGGGTGGACGGGGCGAACGAGTGGCAGGTGTTCCGGCGGATCACCGTCCCGCTGCTGGCGCCGCTGCTGGCGGTCGTGCTCGTCACGCTCGTCATCAACGTCATGAAGATCTTCGACCTGGTCTTCGTGATCGCTCCCGGTGCGGTCCAGGACGACGCGAACGTGCTCGCGCTCCAGCTGTACCGGACGTCCTTCGGCACCGACGCCGATCCGGGTCTGGGCAGCGCCATCGCCGTGCTGCTGCTGGTGCTGGTGGTTCCGGTGATGCTCGTGAACATCCGCCGTCTGCGCAAGGAGGGGGCCCGATGAGCCGTTCCGAGGCGGCGCCGGACCCGACGGGAGAGCCCCGCCCGTCCGTCCGCGGCAACGGCGCCCGGGCCGGACGTGCGACGACGTGGGCCGGGCGGGCCGCCGGCGGCCTGGCCGGCGGGGCGGTGCGCGTCTTCCTGGTCGTGGCGGCGCTCTTCTGGCTGCTGCCCACCCTGGGGCTGCTGTTCTCCTCCCTCGTCTCCCCGACCGACCTGAACGACGGCGGCTGGTGGCAGGTGTTCGGCGCGCCCTCGCGGCTGACCGCCGACAACTACGAGCGGCTGCTGGCCAACGACACGATCACCTCCTCCCTGCTGAACACGTTCGCCATCGCGGTGCCGGCCACCCTGCTCGTGCTGGCCCTCGGCGCGTTCGCCGGATACGCCTTCGCCTGGCTGGAGTTCCCCGGCCGGGACTGGCTGTTCCTCGCCGTCGTCGCACTGCTCGTCGTACCCGTACAGGTGGCGCTGATCCCGGTGTCGGAACTCTTCGGCACCATCGGCCTGTTCGAGACCACGGCGGGCGTGGTGCTCTTCCACACCGCCTTCGGTCTGCCCTTCGCCGTGTTCCTGCTGCGCAACTTCTTCGCGGAGATCCCTCGCGAGCTGCTGGAGGCGGCCCGTCTCGACGGGGCGGGTGAACTGCGGCTGTTCACGCGGGTGGTGCTGCCGCTGGGCGGACCGGCGATCGCCTCGCTCGGCATCTTCCAGTTCCTGTGGGTGTGGAACGACATGCTGGTGGCGCTGGTCTTCGCCGACTCGGCCAACGCGCCGATCACTGTCGCGCTCCAGCAGCAGGTACGGCAGTTCGGGAACAACATCGACGTACTGGCGCCCGGCGCCTTCCTGTCGATGGCGGTCCCGCTCGTCGTCTTCTTCGCCTTCCAGCGGCAGTTCGTCACGGGGGTGATGGCCGGCGCGGTCAAGTAGGTCCTGTCTGGAGTTCCCCCGCGGCGTTGCACCTGACGTGCGGCGTTGACGCTGCGAAACCCGAATGCCGCACACCGCGTAACCCGATCGCCACGCCGGGGGTTCCTGGGCCATATGCCCGTGCCGACCCCTGGATGTGCCGTGCCCCGGTTCAGCGTCATCGTGCCCGCGTACAAGGTCCAGGCCTATCTCCAGGAGAGTCTGGACTCGGTCCTGACGCAGTCGTACCCGGACCTGGAACTGATTGCCGTCGACGACGCCTCCCCCGACGCCTGCGGTTCGATCATCGACGAGTACGCGGCCCGCGACCCCCGGGTGACCGCGGTGCACCTGGCGCACAACCTGGGGCTGGGCCCGGCACGGAACGCGGGCCTGGCCCGGGCCACCGGCGACTACCTGATCTTCCTCGACGGCGACGACACCCTGGCCCCCGGCGCCCTTCAGGCGGTCACCGACCGGCTGAAGGCCACCGGTTCCCCCGACGTCCTGGTCTACGACTACGCGCGCGCCTACTGGTCCGGGGAACTGGTGCGCAACCGGCTCTCGCACCGGCTGTCGCAGGACGGCCCGGCCAGCTTCCGGCTCGCCGACCGCCCGGCCCTGCTCGCCATGCTGATGGTGGTGTGGAACAAGGCGTACCGCCGTGAGTACGTCGAGCGCGAGGGCCTCTCGTTCCCGCCCGGACTCTACGAGGACACCCCCTGGACCTACCCGGCACTGCTGGCCGCCGAGTCCGTCGCCGTCCTGGACCGGGTCTGCGTGCACTACCGCCAGCGGCGCACCGGATCGATCCTGACCACCCGCAGCCCCCGCCACCTGGAGATCTTCGACCAGTACGACCGGGTCTTCGGGTATCTCGCCGGGCGCCCCGAGCTGGAGCGCTGGCGCTCCACCCTGCACCGCCGGATGGCAGAGCACTTCTGCGCCGTCTACGCCGACCCGCGCCGCCTCCCCCGCGGCAGCCGGGCCGAGTTCTTCGCCCGGGCCTCCGCCCTGCTGCGCCGCTACCGCGCCCCGGGCGGCCGGAGTTCGCTGCCGCTGTCCCTGTCGCGGACCGACCGGATCCGGCACGCCCTGATGCGGCTGGGCGCCCGGCGCGGCTACCGGCTGCTGTCGGTGCTGCGCGCGGCGGGACTGGCGGTGGGCCGGGCCGCCTCGGCCCTGGGGCAGGGCCTGCGCGAGTCCTCGCTGCGGTTGCACTACCGGATCCAGCGGCTGCTGCCGCTGCGCCCGGAGCTCGCGGTCTTCTCCGCGTACTGGCACGGCGGTTACGCCTGCAACCCGGCGGCGATCGAGGCGAAACTGCGGGAACTGGCGCCCCGGATGCGGACGGCGTGGATCTGCGATCCGGTGCACGCCGCGACGCTCCCGCGGGAGACGGTGGCGCTGCGCCCCGGTTCGGCGGCGTACTGGAGCGCCCTGGCCCGGGCCGGCTACCTGGTCACGAACGTCAACTTCGACCGCGCGCTGGTCAAGCGGCCCGGCCAGATCCTGCTGCAGACGCAGCACGGCACCCCGCTCAAGCGGGTCGGCCTCGACCTCCAGGACCGGCCGGCGGCCACCCCGACCGCGGACTTCGCGGGCCTGCTGCGCGGCGCCGACCAGTGGGACTACCTGCTCTCGGCGAACCGGCACTCCACGCTGGTGTGGGAGAAGGCGGTCCCGTCCTCCTACACCACCCTCGAATACGGCTACCCGCGCAACGACGTCTTCCACCGGGCGACCCGGACGCAGGTGCTGGAGCTGCGCGAGCGGCTGGGCATCCCGGCGGGCTCGACGGCGATCCTGTACGCACCCACCCACCGCGACTACCGCCGCAGCCGGCCGGACCACCTGGACTTCGAGCGGCTCCTGAGGGACCTGGGCCCGCGCTTCACGGTGCTGCTCCGCACGCACCTGACGTACGCGGACACCGACCGCTCCTGGGAGCCCCACCCGCGCCTCGTGGACGTCTCCTCGTACCCGTCGGTGGAGGAGCTGTGCCTGGCCTCCGACGCCCTGGTCACGGACTACTCGTCGCTGATGTTCGACTACGCGGCGCTGGACCGGCCGATCGTGATCCACGCGGACGACTGGGAGGCGTACGAGGCGGCCAGGGGCACGTACTTCGACCTGCGGTCGTCTCCGCCGGGCGCGATCGCCCGCACCCAGGACGAGCTGGTGGACATCTTCACCACGGGCCACTGGCAGGGCTCCCGCTCCGCGCAGCTCCGCTCGGCCTTCCGCGCCCGCTTCTGCCCGTACGAGGACGGCCACGCGGCGGAACGGGTGGTCCGCCGGGTCTTCCTGGACCAGCCGGCCCCGACCCCGCCGGTCACCCCCCTCCCGAACCGCAACCCGGCCCCACCGGCCCCGTCCCCCAGCCCGGAACCGACCCTGGCCCACGTCTGGCCGTAGGGGCAGAATCCGCGCAATCCGCAACTACCTCCTGCGGCAATGTCGCGACATTCCTTCAGGCCGGGCCGGAGGCCGATTCCAGGCCTGCCACGACCTGGTGGGCCAGGGTGTCCAGGTGGGCGGGGGTGACCGCGTCGCGGACGACGACCTGGCGCCAGTAGAGCGGGCCGATCAGCAGGTCCAGGGCGCGGTCGGGGCTGATGTCCGCCGGGAGTTCGCCACGGGCGGCGGCGGCCGCGACGATGCCCTGGGCCATGCGGTGCTGGCCGTCCAGGAGGGCGCCGCGGACCGCGTCCGCGATCTCCGGGTTGCGGGAGGCCTCGACCAGGAGGTCCGGGATCACCGCGGAGGCCACCGGGTGGCGCAGCACGTGTGACATGACCTCCAGCAGGGCGCGTACGTCCCCGTACAGCGAGCCGGTCGCCGGTACCGGCAGGCCGTCCACCGCGAAGGCGCCGACCAGGTCGAGCACCAGGTGCAGCTTGGACTTCCAGCGCCGGTACACCGCGGTCTTGCCGACCCCCGCACGCCGCGCGATGCCCTCGATGGACATCCGGGAGAACCCGACCGCGGCCAGCTCCTCCAGCACCGCGACGCGGATCGCCTCCGTCACGTCCTCGCGCAGGACGGCGGCGCCGGCGGGGGCGCGGCGGGCGGAGGCGGAAGGGGCGGGATCCGTGGTCATGCACAGAGCATAACCGGGGGGCGTAACAACGATACGGTTGCGTTCCATCGGTCGACGCCATAGCCTCGCCGTAGCGACGATACGGACCCGTCCCGACCTACGTCGAAAGCGAAAACCAGTGACCACCGCGACCGCCTCCACGACCGCGCCCGCCGCGCCCGCCACCTCCGCGGAGATCGCGCGGCTGGCCGCCGCCCACGGCCTCACGCTCAGCGGCGCCCGCCCGACGCTCCCCCGCTACATCGCGCAGCTCTGGCAGCGCCGCCACTTCGTCACCGCCTACGCGAACGCCCGCATGCAGGCCACCTACAGCACGGCGAAGCTCGGCCAGGTCTGGCACCTGGTGACCCCGCTGCTCAACGCGGCGGTCTACTACTTCATCTTCGGCATCGTGCTGAAGGCCAGCCACGGCGTGCCCGACTACGTCCCCTTCCTGCTCACCGGCATCTTCGTCTGGGACTTCATCAGCAGCTCCGTCAACGCCGGCACCCGCTCCGTGCACAGCAACCTCGGCCTGGTCCGCGCCCTGCACTTCCCGCGCGCGAGCCTGCCCCTCTCCACCGTCATACAGCTCTTCCAGCAGCTGCTCGTCTCCATGGCCGCCCTGGTGATCCTCCTGCTGGCCTTCGGCCAGCGGCCCGGCCCGGCCTGGCTGCTGGCCGTACCGGCGCTCCTGCTGACGGCCCTCTTCGCCGCCGGCTGCGCCATGGCCATGGCCCGCATCGGCAGCAGGAGCCCCGACGTCATCCAGCTGATGCCGTTCGTCCTGCGTACGTGGATGTACACCTCGGGCGTCATGTGGTCCATCGACCAGGTGCTGAAGACGGACCACCTGCCGCACTGGGTACTGGTCGCCCTGAAGGCCAACCCCCCGGCCGTCTACATCGACCTGATGCGCTTCGCCCTGATCGACAGCTTCCCCGCGCACGCGCTCCCGCACCATGTGTGGCTGCTGGCCGCCGGCTGGGCGCTGCTCGCGGGCGTCGGCGGGTTCATCTACTTCTGGAAGGCAGAGGAGGCGTACGGACGTGGCTGACATCGCGACGACGACCCGTAGGAGTCCTGGCGCAAGGGTGCCCACCGTGATCGCGGACGGGGTCCACGTCATCTACAAGGTCCACGGCGCCGGTGCCCGCAAGGGCGGTGCCACGGCGGCGCTGAGCCGGTTCTTCTCCCGCGGGGCCGCCCCCGGCATGCGCGAGGTGCACGCGGTCAAGGGCGTCTCCTTCACCGCCTACGAGGGCGAGGCCATCGGTCTCATCGGCTCCAACGGCTCGGGCAAATCCACGCTGCTGAAGGCCATCGCCGGCCTCCAGCCGGTGGCCCGCGGCAGGATCTTCTCGCACGGCCAGCCGTCCCTGCTGGGCGTGAACGCCGCCCTGGTGAACGACCTGACGGGCGAACGCAACGTCATCCTCGGCGGCCTTGCGATGGGCATGTCCAGGCAGCAGATCCGCGAGCGATACCAGGGCATCGTCGACTTCTCCGGCATCAACGACAAGGGCGACGACTTCATCTCCCTGCCGATGCGGACGTACTCCTCCGGCATGGGCGCCCGGCTTCGGTTCTCCATCGCCGCCGCCAAGGACCACGACGTCCTGATGATCGACGAGGCGCTGGCCACGGGCGACGCGGCCTTCCAGCGGCGCAGCCAGGCCCGCATCGAGGAACTCCGCGAGCGCGCCGGCACCGTCTTCCTGGTCAGCCACGCCGTCAACACGGTCCGCGAGACCTGCGACCGCGCGATCTGGCTGGACTCGGGCGTCCTGCGCATGGACGGCCCCGCGGAGGAGGTCTGCGCCGCCTACGAGCAGTCCAGCCGCGCCGCCCCATAGGCCCCGCCGACTCCAGCCCCGCCGGCGTCCGAGGCGCTGGGCCCGGGGGCAGCGCCCCCGCGACGGCGCCGCACCCGCGGACCACACGAACGGGGCCGGGCCCGGGACCACAAGGTCCCGGGCCCGGCCCCGTTCGTCACGCCACCGCGATCAGCTGCGCGCGCGCAGCAGGCTGCGCATCGTCCGCATCGCCACCGACAGGTTCGCCAGGTCGAAGTCGTCCGAGCCCCGGATCTCCTCCAGGGTCGTCCGGGCCCGCCCGATGATCGCCGCGTTCTTCTCCTCCCACGCCTTGAAGCGCTCCTCGGGAGTCGAGGCGCCGTCGCCTACCGCCAGCACGTCCGCGGTCAGGGCCGCGTGCGCCGCGAACAGGTCCTCGCGGATCGACGCGCGGGCCATGGACTGCCACCGGTCGGCCCGCGGCAGCTCGATGATCCGGTCCATCAGCTGCGTGATCTCCAGGCGGTCGGCGAGGTCGTAGTACACCTCGGCGACACCCAGCGGGTCCACGCCCGTCCGGTCCGCGATCGCGACGATGTCCAGCGTCGGGAAGGCCGAGGAGAAGCCGGCGACCTTCGCCGCCAGTTCCTCCGGCACGCCCTCGCCGGTCAGCTCGTCCATGACCAGCTGGTACCACTCCAGGTCCGCACCGCGCACCAGCTTCGGCAGCTCCGCCCACACCCCGGCGACCCGCTCCCCGAAGAAGGCGATGGTCTCGGTGATCTGGAGCGGCTGCGGCCGGTTGTTGAGCAGCCAGCGGGTACCGCGCTCGACCAGGCGGCGCGAGTGCAGGCGCACCCGGGTCTGGGCGTCCGCGGCCACCTTGTTGTCGAGCGCCTCCACGGCGTCCCACACCTCGGCGAGGCCGAAGATCTCGCGGGCGGCGAGCTGCGCCCGGACGATCTCCTCCGTGGAGGCCCCGGTCTCCTCGCGCAGGCGGTGCAGGAAGGTCGAACCACCGGTGTTGACGGTGTCGTTGACCAGGATCGTCGTGATGATCTCGCGGCGCAGCGCGTGCGCGTCGATCTGCTCGGCGAACTTGTCCCCCAGGGCCACGGGGAAGTAAGCGAAGAGCAGGCGGCGCAGGTAGGGGTCGTCCGGCAGGCCGGTGGCGATGAGCTCGTCCGCCGTCGTGATCTTCGTGTAGGCGAACAGGACGGCCAGCTCCGGCTGGGTCAGGCCCTTGCCGTTGTTCAGCAGTTCGCGGATCTGCCGGTCGGTGGGCAGGAACTCCAGCTCGCGGTTGAGCAGTCCGGCGCCCTCCAGGCGGCGCATGAAGCGCTGCTGGGCGTGGAGCAGGCTGGGGGCCTGGGCCGAGCCGTTGGCCAGCGCGATGTTCTGCGCGTAGTTGTTGCGCAGCACCAGGCGGCCGACCTCGTCGGTCATCTGGGCAAGCAGCTTGTTGCGCTGCTTGACGGTCATGTCGCCGTCGGCGACGACCGCGTTGAGCAGGATCTTGATGTTCACCTCATGGTCGGAGGTGTCCACACCCGCGCTGTTGTCGATGGCGTCGGTGTTGACCTTGCCGCCCTCGCCGCCGGAGCCGCTGCGGGCGAACTCGATGCGGCCGAGCTGGGTCAGGCCCAGGTTGCCGCCCTCGCCGATGACCCGCGCCCGCACGTCGGAGCCGTTGACACGGATGGCGTCGTTGGCCTTGTCGCCGACGTCGGCGTGCGTCTCGGACGTCGCCTTGACGTAGGTGCCGATGCCGCCGTTCCACACCAGGTCCACGGGGGCCTTGAGGATCGACTGCATCAGCTCGGCCGGGGTCATCTTGGTGACGCCGGCCTCGATGCCGAGGGCCGCGCGCATCTGCGCGGTGACCGGGACGGCCTTGGCGGAACGCGGGTGGATGCCGCCGCCCGCCGAGATCAGCGAGGGGTCGTAGTCCGCCCACGAGGAACGCGGCAGCTCGAACAGGCGCCGGCGCTCGGCGTACGAGGTCGCCGCGTCCGGGGTCGGGTCGATGAAGATGTGCCGGTGGTCGAAGGCGGCCACCAGGCGGATGTGCTCGGAGAGCAGCATGCCGTTGCCGAAGACGTCACCGGACATGTCGCCGACGCCGACGACGGTGAAGTCCTGGGTCTGGGTGTCGTGGCCGAGCTCGCGGAAGTGCCGCTTGACGGACTCCCACGCGCCGCGGGCCGTGATGCCCATGCCCTTGTGGTCGTAGCCGGCCGAGCCGCCCGACGCGAAGGCGTCGCCGAGCCAGAAGCCGTAGGACTCCGCCACGCCGTTGGCGATGTCGGAGAACGTCGCGGTGCCCTTGTCGGCGGCGACGACGAGGTAGGTGTCGTCCTCGTCGTGGCGGACCACGCTGCGGGGCGGCACGACCTCGCCGGCGACCATGTTGTCGGTGATGTCGAGCAGCGCCGAGATGAAGATCTTGTACGAGGCGATGCCCTCGGCGAGCCAGGCGTCGCGGTCCACCGACGGGTCGGGGAGGTTCTTGGCGACGAAGCCGCCCTTGGCGCCGACCGGCACGATGACGGTGTTCTTGACCATCTGCGCCTTGACCAGGCCGAGGATCTCCGTACGGAAGTCCTCGCGGCGGTCGGACCAGCGCAGGCCGCCTCGGGCGACCTTGCCGAAGCGCAGGTGGACGCCCTCGACGCGCGGGGAGTACACCCAGATCTCGTACGCCGGGCGCGGCGCCGGCAGGTCCGGGATGGCCTGCGGGTCGAACTTCATCGACACGTAGGCGTGCTGCTCGCCCTGGGAGTCGAGCTGGAAGAAGTTCGTGCGCAGGGTCGCCTTGATGAGGGTGAGGAAGGCCCGCAGGATGCGGTCCTCGTCGAGCGAGGCGACCTGGTCCAGGGCCCCGTCGAGCTCCTCCAGCATGGCGTCCACGAGCTCGCTGCCGGCGGCCTGGCGGACGGGCGACATCCGGGCCTCGAAGAGCGAGACCAGCAGCCGGGTGGTGTGGACGTTGTTGCGGAGGGTGTCCTCCATGTAGTCCTGGCTGAAGGTGGAGCCGGCCTGGCGCAGGTACTTGGCGTACGCGCGCAGGACGACGGCCTGCCGCCAGGTCAGGCCGGCGCTCAGGACGAGGGTGTTGAAGTTGTCGTTCTCGGCCTGGCCGTTCCAGACGGCCGCGAAGGCGTCCTGGAAGCGCTCGCGGGCGTCGTCGCCGAGGTCGCCCCCGGAGAGCCGCAGACCGAAGTCGTAGATCCACGCGTTCGTGCGGTCGGCGCAGCGCAGCTCGTACGGGCGCTCGTCGGTGACCTCGACGCCGAGGCGCTGGAGCACCGGCAGGACGGCGGACAGGGAGACCTGCTCACCGGCGCGGTAGATCTTGAAGCGGCGTTCGCCGGGGCCGGCGCCGACGGGCTCGTACAGCGACAGCGCGAACTTCTTGTCGCTGCCGCGCAGCTTCTCCAGGTGCACGAGGTCGGCGACGGCGGCGCGCGGCGAGTGGTCGGCCTTGTAGCCCTCGGAGAAGGCGTTGCCGTAGCGGCGCAGCAGCTCCGCGGCGCGCTCCTCGCCGAGTTCGGCGTTGAGGGCCTGGTCGAAGCCGTCGGCCCAGGAGCGTGCGGCCTCGACGAGACGGCTCTCGATGCGCTCGACGTCGCCGTCGGTCAGCACGGGCAGCTCGGTGCCCTGCGGGACGCGGACGACGAAGTGGATGCGGGAGAGGATCGACTCGGTGTTCCAGGCGGTGAAGTCGACGCTGATGCCGCCGAGCTCCTCGCGCAGGATGTCCATCAGGCGCAGCCGCACACCGGTGGTGAAGCGGTCGCGGGGCAGGTAGACCAGCGCGGAGTAGTAGCGCCCGTACTCGTCCTGGCGCAGGTACAGCCGCAGCCGGCGGCGTTCCTGGAGGTAGAGGACCGAGGTGACGATGGACTGGAGCTGGTCGACCGGGGTCTGGAACAGCTCGTCGCGCGGGTAGGTCTCCAGGATCTGCGTCAGGTCGCGGCCGTCGTGGCTGGACGGCGAGAAGCCGGCCCGCTCCAGGACCTCGGCGACCTTGCGGCGGATGACCGGCACGCGGCGCACGGACTCGGTGTACGCGGCCGAGGAGAACAGGCCGAGGAAGCGGCGCTCGCCGATGACGTTGCCGTCGGCGTCGAACTTCTTGACGCCCACGTAGTCGAGGTACGAGGGGCGGTGCACGGTGGAGCGGCTGTTGGCCTTGGTCAGCACCAGCAGGCGGTGCTCGCGGGCCTTGGCGCGGGCGTCGGCCGGCAGCCGGTTGAAGGACGGCGAGACCGGGTGGCCGTCGTCCTTGCCGCTGTGGTGCGGGTCGGAACGCAGGATGCCGAGGCCGGTGCCGGGCACGGCGGACAGGGCGTCGCCGTCGACGAGGTTGTACTCGCGGTAGCCGAGGAAGGTGAAGTGGTCGTCGGCGAGCCAGCGCAGCAGCTCGCGGGCCTCTTCGAGCTCGTACTCGCGCAGGTCCGGGGCGGTGGGCTCGTCGGGCAGGCCGTCGGCGATGCGCAGCGCGGCCTCGCGCATCTTCTCCCAGTCCTCGACGGACTCGCGGACGTCGGACAGGACGCGCTGGAGGTCGACGGTGATCTGCTTGAGGTCGGCGCGGTCGGTCTCGCGGTCGATCTCGACGTGGATCCAGGACTCGACGAGGGAGTCGTGGGGGCGCTCGGTGCGGGGGCCGTGCGCGTCGCAGTCGGGACCGAGGATCTCGATCAGCTTGCCGGTGATGTCACGGCGGACGACGACCTGCGGGTGGATCACGACGTGGATGCCGCGGCCCTGGCGGGACAGCTCGTTCGTCACGGAGTCCACGAGGAAGGGCATGTCGTCGGTGACGACCTCGACGACGGAGTGGCTGGAGGTCCAGCCGTTCTCCTCCACCGTGGGGGTGTGCACGCGTACGTTCGCGGTGCCCTGCGGCCGGTTCTCGGCCAGTCGGTAGTGGGAGAGCGCGGCTCCGAACACGTCGACGGGGTCCCGGTCCGTGAGGTCCTCGGGCGCTGTGTGCAGGTAGTAGCGCTGGAGGTAGGAGAGGACCGCGTCCTGGTCCGGACGCTCTCCCTGCTCGGACCCAGTCGGAAGTAGCCCCCCGGCCGGGCTGTGCTCAGCTACCCGGGCCGCCCGTGCGAGCAGCTCGGCCTTTGCTTCGTCCAGCTTGGTCTGCATGTCCTCTGGCTCCTGTCGCGCGCCATTGCGTGACGTAGGTGAAGGAAGGAATGACATAGCGCCGCGAGGCGGGGTGTCCGTTCCGAATCGACGCTATGCCGTCGTGAGAGCCGACCGGGAGGGAATGAGCCAAGATCGGCTGACGGTCCCGGTGGCGGGGATCAGCGATGGCCGCCCGGGCACTGTCGTGCGCCGGGCGCAGGCCGGAGGCTCCAGTGCCCCCGAGGGATATCGCGCTGATCACGGGTACAAGGCTATCCCGACCTACCCCCAAGTCGTCATTCGCTGCATCTGTACAAATCTTGGGGTAGAACTTTGACACTCTGGCCAGCGACGCGGCAGGCCGTACATGCAGCGGCCCGGGCAGTCGCTATTCGGCCAGTTCGCGAGCTGTCAGAACGGCCTCCGCCAGGCTGTCCACGACGGGCACTCCGGCTGATTCCAGACTGCGGCGGCTGTGCGAACCGCCCGTGTAGAGGACCGCGCGGGCGCCGACGTGGGCGGCGGCGAGTGCGTCGTCCACCGCGTCTCCGATGAGGACCGTACGGTCGGCGGTCACCCCCGTCGTGTGGAGGGCCTGCAGGTGGCGTACGAGATGTCCCGCCTTGGAGGTGTGGGAGGGGCCGGTCCGCCCGTCGACGCGCAGGAAGTGCTCGTCGATGCCGTGGGACCGCACCAGCGGCACGAGTTTGTCGTGGGGCGCGAGGGAGAGCAGGGACTGGGTGAGCCCGTCGAGCTGCCAGTCACGGAGCAGTTGCCGGGCGCCGTCGGCAAGTCCGGAGTCCGCGGCGGCGGCCCAGTAGTGCCGGTGGAAGGCCTCGTCCATGACGAGCCACTCCTCCTCGGTGGGCAGCCGTCCCATGAGGCGCTCGTAGAACTTCGGCACCGGTACGACGTACATCTCGCGGTACGTCTCCAGGGTGATCGGCGCGAGGCCGAGCTCGGCGAAGGAGGCGTTCGTCGCGGTGATCACGGCGTCGATGTCGTGGAGGAGCGTGCCGTTCCAGTCCCACACGATGTGGTGCGTGTGTGTCATTTCAGCAGCCCCGGGATCTCCTGGACGCCGAACCACAGCAGCTCGTGGTCCTCGGCACCGTCGACGGTGAACCGCGCGTCCTCGTCCCCGCCGTCGGCGGCGGGCAGGGCCAGCGCGGCGGCGGCGACGTCCTCGTCGGCGTCGTCGGCGTCCACGTGTACCGCGGCGGCCACGGTGAGCCGGACGGGGGCGGCGAGGCTCACCTGGCCGAGGGCGGCCTCGTCGCCCCCGGGGGCGGCGGTGGCGGCCTTGTCGTCCACGTCGAGGGCGACGACGACGCGTCGGCGGGGCGCGCCGGGGTCGGCGGCGAGCAGCCGCAGCGAGGCGGCGGCGGCCCGGCCCAGGGCCGCGTACTCCAGCTCCTCGATGTCGTCCGAGACGTACCACTCGCGCAGGCCGGGGGTGACGGCGTACGCCCGCAGCGGGGCGGGGCCCAGCTCACCCGCCTTGTGCACCTCGGCGAGCGCGGGGAGGGTCAGGGGGACGTACACACGCATGGCCGGCTGCTTTCGGTAGTCGGAAACGCACCCAGGATACGACTCGGAGGGGCCGGAGGGGGTCCGGCAGGGTGACGGCCGCCGTACCCCATCGGGCTGCCGGGACGCGCCGGCCGCCCGTCCACCCGCTGCCCCGGCGCCCGGCCGGGCCTGCGCTGGGGCGGCGGGGCACGCACTCGGATAGGTGAACCGGGCGGGCGGCGGGGCGGGGTCCGGCGGTGGTTGCGGAGCGTGTTCACCGACCGTAGAAGATCCCCATCAAGTTACCGCCCGGTACCGCTCCGGGCCCGGCCTGTTCGGGGGCAGATCGCGATGGACACCACGACGCGCGGCACGATCGGCAGCAACGGCGGCCGCCGCCGGCCCGCGGGCCGCTCCGGGACCCGCCCCGCCGGGCGGCGCGACCAGCGACGCCCGGTGGGCCCCGCGGGCCCGGTGGCTCCCGCGGGCCCTGGGGGCCCCGGGGGCCCGGCGGGCCCGCACCACTGGTTCGCCGAACGCCTCCTGGCCGTGGTCAGCGGCCTGCGTCCGGTCCACTCGCTCCTGGGCCACACCGTCGGACCCGCCTACCAGCAGCTGGTCACCCTGGCGCCCGCGGACCCGCTGCGCGAGCGGCTGCGCCCGGTCGTCCGCCGCTGCGGCCGCTTCGTCCCCGGCCCGGGGGTCATCGAGGCCTTCGCCCGCATCGCCACCGGCGACCGCGTGACGGCGATGGCCTTCCGCCTGGAACAGGGCCCGGACCTCCGCTGGCGCTGCGCGGCCATCGAAATCCAGGGCCCACTCCCGTAACGCCCACCGCCGCTTGAGGCCCGGGGCGCAGGGCCCGGGCCCCGGGGGCAGCCCCCCACCCATCCAGCCGCTTCGCCCACCCAGCCTCGCCGCACCATCCCAGCCCCGCCCGGGGGCACCTCCCAGCGGTAGCTGGGGGAGATTGACGCGCGGGGTCCGGGGCGGAGCCCCGCCCATCCAGCCTCGCCGGCGTGTGAGGCGCGGGGGCCCGGGGCAGCGCCCCCGCAACGGCGCCGCACCCACGCACGTACGGCCACCCCCGCGGGAGCGAAACGGCCGGGGCCGGACACCCAGCGGTGCCCGGCCCCGGCCGACGAACTGCGCCCCCCGCGGAGGGCAAGGTCACTTCTTGCGGCGCCGCCCGCCCGCGGCCTTCTGCGCCTTGCGGCGCTCGGCCCGCGTCATCCCGTCACCGGCGGCGTCGCTGTCGAAGTCGCCCTCGATCACGCCGCCCTCCCCGTCGACCGTCGGCGCGGAGAAGTGCAGCCGGTCCGGGCGCTGCGGCGCGTCCAGCCCCTTCGCCCGGATCTCCGGACGCGCGGCCGGCACCGGCTCCTTCGTCAGCGACGGCGCGGCGTCCTGCACCGGAAGCTCCTCGACCTGCTGCTCGACCTGGACCTCCAGGTTGAACAGGTAGCCGACGGACTCCTCCTTGATGCCCTCCTGCATGGCGTTGAACATGTCGAAGCCCTCGCGCTGGTACTCGACCAGCGGGTCCTTCTGGGCCATCGCACGCAGGCCGATGCCCTCCTGCAGGTAGTCCATCTCGTACAGGTGCTCACGCCACTTGCGGTCCAGCACCGACAGGACCACGCGCCGCTCCAGCTCGCGCATGATCTCGGAGCCGAGGGCCTTCTCGCGGGCCTCGTACTGCTCGTGGATGTCGTCCTTGACGGACTCCGCGATGAACTCGGCGGTGATGCCGGCGCGGTCGCCCGCGGCCTCCTCCAGCTCCTCGATGGTGACCTTCACCGGGTAGAGCTGCCGGAAGGCGCTCCACAGGCGCTCCAGGTCCCACTCCTCGGCGAAGCCCTCGACCGTCTCGGCCGCGATGTACGCGTCGATCGTGTCGTCCATCATGAAGCGGACCTGCTCCTGGAGGTCCTCGCCCTCCAGGACGCGGCGGCGCTCGCCGTAGATGACCTCGCGCTGGCTGTTGAGGACCTCGTCGTACTTCAGGACGTTCTTGCGCGTCTCGAAGTTCTGGGTCTCGACCTGCGACTGGGCCGACGCGATTGCGCGCGTCACCATCTTGTTCTCGATCGGCACGTCGTCCGGCACGTTCGCCATCGCCATGACGCGCTCGACCATCTGCGCCTTGAACAGGCGCATCAGGTCGTCACCCAGCGACAGGTAGAAGCGGGACTCGCCCGGGTCGCCCTGTCGGCCGGAACGGCCTCGCAGCTGGTTGTCGATGCGGCGCGACTCGTGGCGCTCGGTGCCCAGCACGTACAGCCCGCCGAGCGCCTTGACCTCCTCGAACTCCGCCTTCACGGCCGCCTCGGCCCGGGTGAGCGCCTCGGGCAGGGCGTGCGCCCACTCCTCGATGTGCTCCTCGGGGTCCAGGCCGCGCTGGCGCAGCTCGGCCTCGGCGAGGTCGTCCGGGTTGCCTCCGAGCTTGATGTCGGTACCGCGGCCGGCCATGTTGGTGGCGACGGTGACGGCCCCGCGGCGGCCGGCCTGGGCGACGATCGTCGCCTCACGGTCGTGCTGCTTCGCGTTGAGCACCTCGTGCGGGATGCCGCGCTTGGAGAGCTGCTGGGAGAGGTACTCGGACTTCTCGACCGATGTCGTACCGACGAGGATCGGCTGGCCCGTCTCGTGCTTCTCCGCGATGTCGTCGACGACCGCGGCGAACTTCGCGACCTCGGTCCGGTAGATCAGGTCGGGCTGGTCCTTGCGGACCATGTCGCGGTTGGTCGGGATCGGGACCACGCCGAGCTTGTAGATCTGGTGGAACTCGGCGGCCTCGGTCATGGCCGTACCGGTCATGCCCGACAGCTTCGAGTACAGGCGGAAGAAGTTCTGCAGGGTGATCGTGGCGAGGGTCTGGTTCTCGTCCTTGATGTCCACCCCTTCCTTCGCCTCGATCGCCTGGTGCATGCCCTCGTTGTAGCGGCGGCCGGCGAGGATACGGCCGGTGTGCTCGTCGACGATCATGACTTCGCCGTCGATGACGACGTAGTCCTTGTCCTTCTTGAACAGTTCCTTCGCCTTGATGGCGTTGTTCAGGTAGCCGACGAGCGGGGTGTTCACCGACTCGTAGAGGTTCTCGATGCCGAGCCAGTCCTCGACCTTGGCGACACCGGCCTCGTGGATGCCGACGGTGCGCTTCTTCTCGTCGACCTCGTAGTCGCCGGTCTCCTCGATGCCCTTGAGCGGCTGGCCGGCCTCGCCCTTGGTCAGGCGGGTGACGAGTTTGGCGAAGTCCGCGTACCACTTCGTGGCCTGGTCCGCAGGGCCGGAGATGATCAGCGGGGTGCGGGCCTCGTCGACGAGGATGGAGTCGACCTCGTCGACCACGGCGAAGTTGTGGCCGCGCTGGACGAGCTCGTCCCGGGACCACGCCATGTTGTCGCGCAGGTAGTCGAAGCCGAACTCGTTGTTCGTGCCGTAGGTGATGTCGCAGTTGTACTGCTCGCGCCGCTGCGCCGGCGACATGTTCGCCAGGATGCAGCCGATGCTCAGGCCCAGGAACTTGTGGACGCGGCCCATCAGCTCGGAGTCGCGCTCGGCCAGGTAGTCGTTCACCGTGATCAGGTGGACGCCCTTGCCGGACAGCGCGTTCAGGTAGGCGGGCAGGGTGCCGACGAGGGTCTTGCCCTCACCGGTCTTCATCTCGGCGACGTAGCCGAGGTGCAGCGCCGCGCCACCCATGATCTGTACGTCGTAGTGGCGCTGGCCCAGGACGCGCTTGGCCGCCTCGCGCACGGTCGCGAACGCCTCGGGCAGCAGGTCGTCCAGGCTCTCACCGTCCTGGTAGCGCTGCTTGTACTCGTCCGTGAGCGCCCGCAACTCGGCGTCGGAGAGGTTGACGAAGTCCTCTTCGATGGAGTTGACCTGGTCCGCGATGCGGTGCAGTTTGCGCAGGATCTTGCCTTCGCCTGCACGCATGAGCTTGTTGAAGACGGACACCGAGGTTTGTCTCCTTGCCGGTCGGGCCTGGGCACTGTACGTACACGGGCACGGCAGGTGGGCCCCACCGCAACGGCCATCGTAAGCGAGGACGCGGCCGCGTCGGGAGGTCCGCCGTTCCCAGAGGGCACGGGTGCCCTTGTTGAGAACGTACGGGGGACACCGAAGGTGCCGCATCGCCCGGGCGGATTCCCGAAAAGTGTTCGCTCCGGCCGCCGCGGCGGCAGCAGAATCCGCGCATGGAGCCCACCACACTCACCACCGAGCGCCTCGTGCTCAGGCCGTTCGCGCCCGAGGACGCCGCCGAGGTGTACGCCGCCTGCCAGGACCCCGAGATCCAGCGCTGGAACGAGGTCCCCTCCCCCTACGGGCGCGCGCACGCCGACACCTGGGTCAACGAGACCGTGCCGACAGGCTGGCGCGAGGACACCGGGTACAGCTTCGCGGTCCGGCTCAGGGCGCAGGGCCCGCTGGTGGCGGCCCTGGGCGTGCACCCGCGCGGCGAGTCCGTGTTCGAGATCGGCTTCTGGGCGGTGCGGGAGCACCGGGGCCGGGGCCACGTGACCGAGGCGGTCGGCGCCGCCGCCCGCTGGGCCTTCGCCGAGCTGGGCGCAGGCCGCCTGGAGTGGCGGGCCGACGTCGCCAACACGGCCTCCCGGGCCGTCGCCGACAAGGCCGGCTTCCGGATCGAGGGGACCCTGCGCGCCGGGATCTCCCACCGCGGCACCCTGCGCGACTGCCGGGTCGGGGCCCTGCTCCCCTCGGACCTCGGCCTGCCCTCGCACCTGCCGTACCTGCCGGCGCCCACCCCCTGAGCCCGCGGCGGGGCCCGTTGTCAGTGGCCGCGCCTAAGCTCGGCGCATGACCAGCCTGCCGCCGCCGACCGTGTCCCTGTCCGCCGACGAAGCCCGCCGGATCGCCCTGCGCGCGCAGGGCTTCCTCGGCGCCCCCGACCGGCGCGGCGGGGTCCGCGGGGTCCTGCGCCACCTGGGCGCCGTCCAGCTCGACACCATCTCGGTGCTGGCCCGCTCGCACGAGCTGATCCCGTACGCCCGGCTCGGCGCGGTCGGCCGGGACACCGTGGAGAAGGCCTACTGGACCGAGCGGCACGCCTTCGAGTACTGGTCGCACGCGGCCTGCATCCTGCCCATCGAGGAATGGCCGCATTTCGCCTTCCGCCGCCGGGCCAACCGGGCACGCGGCCACCGCTGGCACATCCTCCAGGACAAGCAGCATTCGACGCGGGCGGTCCTGGACCGGCTGAGGGCGGACGGCCCGCTGACCTCCACCGAGCTGGGCGGCGCCAAGAACGGCGGCGAGTGGTTCGAATGGTCCGAGACCAAGATCGCGGTGGAGTGGCTCCTCGACACCGGCGAGGTGGTGTGCAGCGAGCGCCGCAGCTGGAAGCGGGTCTACGACCTCCCCGAGCGGGCCGTGCCCGACGCGCTGCTCCACGACGACCTGGACGACCGCGAGTGCCTGCGCCGCCTGGTGGCCCTGGCCGGCCGGTCCCTCGGCGTCGGCACCCGCGCCGACATCGCGGACTACCACCGGCTCAAGGGGGAGCAGTTCGACGCGGTGGTCGCGGACTCCGGTCTGGTCCCGGTGGAGGTGGAGGGCTGGGCCAAGCCCGCCTGGGCCGACCCGGCGGCCCTCGCGACGGCCCCCCGGGGCCGCCACCGCACGACGCTGCTGTCCCCGTTCGACTCCCTGGTCTGGGACCGTCCGCGCACGGAGCGGATCTTCGGCTTCACGCACCGCCTGGAGGCGTACGTCCCCAAGCCCAAGCGGATACACGGGTACTTCGCGATGCCGCTGCTGGCGGGCGGCCGGCTCCAGGGCCGCGTCGACCCGGCCCGCGAGGGCCGCACGCTGGTCGTCCGGCAGCTCTCGCTGACCTCTCCCGCGGCCGCGCCGGCGATGGCTCGGGCCCTGCGGGAGGCGGCGGAGTGGGTCGGCTGCGACGCGGTCCGTGTGGAGCGCGCGCAGAGCCCCGCCGAGGCCGCGGCAGTGACGGCCGAGCTGACCGCACTGGGCACCTGACCGCGCTGGGCACCTGACCGGGCCGCCCCCGCAGGGGTGCGGTCAGCGGATCTCCAGGATCTTCTCCCGCATCGCGTAGACCACGGCCTCCATCCTGGAGTGCAGCTGGAGCTTCTCCAGGATGTTGCGGACGTGGTTCTTCACGGTGTTCTCGGAGATGAACAACTCCTTGGCGATGTCACGGTTGTTCATGCCGGTGGCCACCAGCTTGAGGACCTCCAGCTCCCGGTCCGTCAGCCTCGGCGCCGGCACCAGCCGCCGCTCGTCGGTCCGCTGGATCATCGACTTGAACTCGGTGAGGAGCTTCGACGCCATCGACGGGCTGATCTGCGACTGGCCGTCGGCCACCGCCCGGATCGCCGTGGCCACCTCGTCCGTGGAGATCTCCTTCAGGAGGTAGCCGGTCGCGCCCGCCTTGATCGCGTCGTAGAGGTCCGCCTCCTCGTCGCTGATCGTCAGCATGATGATCTTCGCGGAGGGGGCCACCTCCTTGATCGAGGTGCACGCCTCGATGCCGCCGCGCCGGGGCATCCGCACGTCCATGAGCACGATGTCCGGCAGCAGGTCGGCCGCCTTGTCCACCGCCTCCGCGCCGTCCCCGGCCTCACCGACGACCTGGATGTCCTCCTCCTGCGCGAGGACGATCTCCAGTCCCCGGCGGAAGAGCGCGTGGTCGTCGACGACCAGCACCCGGATGGGTTCCCCGGCCGGCGGGCCGGCGGTCTCTCCCGAGGGGTCCGCCCCGCGGCAGGCCGCACCGTCGTCCGCGCGTACCGGACCGAAGCTGTCCGCCATCACGTCCCTCCCCCTGCATGTGCTGAGTTGCCGGGCCAACCGGACACGTTCCGCAGCCGGTTGACTGCCCGCCATGATTCCATGCCCGCACCATGGCGCGGGGGATGCCGGCGGACCTCCTGGCGCATACCCGTCATGCAGGTGCCCCCGCGGAGGCGCCGGAGCGTCCCGCGGGGGCAGCGAACGGTCTGCTCAGCCGCCGAGCGCGCCACCCGCGCCGCCCCGCGGCTCCTCCGAGCTGGAGGCCCCGTCGGGGTTCACGTGGATGACGCCGTAGTCATAGGCGTGACGCCGGTAGACGACACTGGGCAGCTTCGTCTCGGAATCGACGAACAGATAGAAGTCGTGGCCGACCAGCTCCATCTCGTACAGAGCCTGGTCGAGCGACATGGGCGCGGCAGAGTGGGTCTTCTCGCGGACGATGAGCGGGCCTTCGCCCTGCACTTCGATGGATCCGATCCGGGTGATCGGAACTCCGTCCGTCTTCTCCTCGGTGACCGGCTGGCCACTGCCGTTGAGCGACGCGACGCCCGGCACCACGTCGGCGACCTCCGCCGCCGGGATGCGGCCGCTGCCACGGCGGGTGTAGCGCTTGTCGTGCTGCTTGCGCAGCCGGGCCTCCAGCTTGTCCTGAGCCAGGTCCAGCGCCGCATACGGGTCGGCGGCGGCCGCCTCGGCCCGGATCACAGGGCCCCGCGAACGCAGGGTGATCTCCACGCGGTCGGAACGGTCGGCCTGGCGCGGGTTGTGCTCCTTGGACACCTCGACGTCCAAGCTGATCACCTTGGCGTCGAGCTTCTGGATCCGCTCCGGATTCAGCTTCTCGGCCACGTGCTTGCGGAACCGCTCGGGCACCTCGGTCTTGCGGCCCTTGACGACGATGTCCACGCAGAACTCCGTTCCCGGATAGCTCCGCCCGACGGGGCGAAGCGTCTCCCTTTCGCACCAGACTCCGGTGAAGGCCGGAGCCTCGGACTTGGCGACTTTCACCTCCTCCTCCCCCATCGGCAAGATCTACACCCCACCGACTTCGGAGTCGAGAGAACAGCCTCCTGAGTTCCTTACAACCGAACATATCCCTCTATGGCGGTTGTCGGCACCCGCTACTGGCCTGTACTTCCAGTCCAGTGGCCGTTCCCTCGTACTACCTGCAACGATGGGCCTTCCCCTCCAGTTCCAAATCTATTCACGGGATTTTCCCGCCGGAGACTTTGCGGCTCACCGCCACCGCTCGCGCGGAGCCCGCGTGAAGGAGTCCGCCGGCGCGGCCACCACCGCCGCCCGCAGCACGCCGCCCGCTCCCACCCCGGCGCCTTCCCCGGATCCGCCGCCGCATCCCGCCGCCAGGCCCGCCGCGCGCACCGCCCGGGCCGCCTCGGCCAGTGTCGCCCCGGTGGTGACCACGTCGTCCACGAGTACGATCCGGGCCCCCCGCGTCAGCCGCGTCCCGTCCCGGCGCACCGCCAGCGCCCCCGCGAGGTTCTCCCGGCGCTGCCGGGCCCCCAGGCCCGCCTGGTCCGCCACCGCCCGCCGCAGCCCCAGTACGGGCGCCACGCGCGCGGGGACACCGGCCCGCCGCAGCCGTCCCGCCGCGGCCAGGGCGATCCGGCGCGCCGGATCGTGCCCGCGCGCCCGCACCTGCCGGCGCGCGGACGGGACCGGCACCAGTGCCACCTCGCCCTGCCCGGGCCCCGCCCCGCCGGCCAGGACGGCCGCCGCGAGCGCCGCGCCCAGCACCCCCGCCAGCGGGAGCGCCCCGCGCTCCTTGTGGGCCAGCAGGACGTCCCGTACGGCTCCCTCGTAGGCGGCGGCCGCCTGCACCACCGGCAGCCCCTCGGGGCGCGGGGACGGGCTCACCGGCCCCGCCGCGGCCCCGCTGAGCGCACCCCTGCAGTCGGCGCACACCAGCACGCGGACGGCACCGCACCCGGCGCAGTCGACCGGCAGAACCAGCCCGGCGAGCTCCTGCCACCACCCCCGCATGGCTCCCACACTGGCGGCCCGGCCCCCGGACCGCCACCCCTGTGGACAACGCCCGGCGGCGGCTCGGGCCGCGCCCCGGCCGAGCCTCGGCCGGCTGCCCTCGCCACGCCTCAGCCCTCGGCCCTCAGCCCGGGTAGACCGGAGACCCGCCCGCGGCCACCGTCCGCCACTGCGCACCCGGCGGCAGCCAGACGATCCCGTCCTCCGAGTACGCCAGCACCGGCTTCGGCTTCGACTCGTCCTCCGCGGCCGCGGCCGCGACCTCGGACAGCCCCGTGGCCCCCGGCAGGCTCGCCGCGACCATCGAGCCGTCCGCCAGCATGTAGCGGGCCTGCTGCACCCCGCCCGTCTCCCGGCCCACCACCAGCAGCCGGCCCCGCGGCGCCCAGCTCATCGTCGTCACATCCGCCATCTGCGGGGCCGCGGGACGCAGCTCGCGCACCGACACCGCGGAGACGTCGCCCTTCGCGTCGGGCCGCTCGATCCGCCCGATGTAGAGCTTCTTGCCGGTGGCGCCCTCCTCCAGCAGCAGCGCGATCCGCGCCCCGTCGGCGGACGCCTTCAGCGAGGCGATCCGCCGGCCGTCGAGCCCCGCCACCTGCACCCTCTCGGGCGTTCCGGTCCCGCCCGGCACCCGCCACAGCCCCGGCTGCTGCGGATCCCGGTCCGCGACCCACAGGTCGCCCGACGCGTCCCAGCTCGGCGCCGTCAGCGTCTCCGCCTTGCCGCCCCTGCCGATCGGCACCTGCGCCGGCATCGGCCCGCCCCCGGACATCGACACCACGTACAGCCCGTGCCCGTCCTCGGAGACCACGGCCGCGCGCTGCTCGTCGTGCGAGACCGCGGCGGAGCGGACCCTGAACGCGGGAAGGGCCGCCAGCGGCCCCGGCACCGGTTCGGTGTGGGTCTGCTGGTCCTCGCTGCCCACGTCGAGCTTCATGCGAACCAGCCGCTTGCCGCTGTCGACGAAGTACTGGAAGTCGGGGAGCTTGGGCCGCTTGGCGATCGCGTCCGCGCTCACCGACGTCACCGTGCACAGCGACGACGTCTTGTCGTCGGAGGAGCGCAGCAGTTCGACCTGGTCGAGCCGCGAGCCCGTCAGGTCCTTGACGGTGTAGAGGAGTTGGGTGGCCATCTTCTTGCACTGCGGCTGCGCGATGTTGCCCACTTTGTCGTTGAGCGGCACGCGCAGCGTGTTCTGGCCGTCGTACGAGAGGGACTTGGTGCCCGTGCGCAGTTCCGTACCGGTGGGGAAGCTGGACTCCACGACCGGCGCGAGCCACCGGGACGGCCCCGCGAGCAGCGACTGCACGGTCTGCGTGGTCGGGTCCATCCGCGAGTCGGGGTCGCTGCGCTGGCGCACGTAGACCGGGTCGGCGACGAGCGTGCCGCCCGCGAAGTAGTACTTGTTCACCGGCATGTAGATGCGCTGGAAGTCCGACTCGCTGAGCACGAGACCGCTCGGCGGGGTCGAGATGCGCCACTGCTTGTCCTCGTCCTGGACGAGCTGCAGCTGCTCCTCGTAGTCCCTGACCCCGGTCTGCGGCTGATACGCGCTGTGCTCGTCGACGGTCGCGAGCTTCTTGCCGGTCACCTTCCAGCGTGGCCCCTCGGGATCCTTCTCGCCGCGTACCGCGACCCGGCTGAGGCCGGAGGAGAGCACGGTGACGGCGGAGCCGGGCTTCCAGGACTTCGCGGCGGCAGGCGTGAGGTACTTCCGGGCGGTCTCCAGCTGCGGGTCGTCGCTGGTCATCGCCTCCAGGAAGCCGTCGACGATCTCCGCCGGAGTGGCCTTGTCCGCGGGCGGCACGCCGAACACCCGCACCTGTGAGTCCACGCCCTGCGAGGCCTGCACCGCGCGGATCTCGCCGCTGTCGGGCATCGAGGCGCAGCCGGCCAGGACCAGCCCGGCTGCTGGGAAGGCGTACGCCCGCAGGGTGCGCAGGCGCCGTCCCCTCACCCGTGCGCTCCCCCACCGCGCGTCCACGGGCTCACCGTCCATCGGCTCGATCCTCCTGTTGTGACTGCTCGGCCGGGCGGGCCACGACCCGGGCCCCGTTCCCCGGCAGGGCCGTCGGGTCGGCGGGCACCGACATCGCGCCCGCGACCGGCGGCCGCGGCGGTATCGGCGAGCGGTCTCCGGCATCGGCCGTCTGCCGCTCCGCCGCACTGTCCGAGGCCGCTGCCGCGGCGTCCGCCGCGGCCCGGGCCCGGTTCGCCCGGGAGTCCTCGGGCTCCAGCGGGATGGGCGAGCCCCGCAGCGGCTCGTCCGCCGTGCGCGGCAGCGTCAGCCGGAACTGCGAGCCGCCGCCCGGCTCGCCCCACGCCTGGAGCCAGCCGCCGTGCAGCCGGGCGTCCTCGACGGCGATGGACAGGCCCAGGCCCGTCCCGCCGGTCGTACGCGCCCGCGCCGGGTCGGCCCGCCAGAAGCGGTTGAAGACGCGGGTCGCCTCGCCGGGCTTGAGGCCGACGCCGTAGTCGCGTACGGCGACGGCGACGGCTCCGCCCGCGGACGCGAGCCGCACCACCACGTCACGGCCCTCGCCGTGCTCCACGGCGTTGACGACGAGGTTGCGCAGCACCCGCTCGACGCGCCGCGAGTCGGCCTCGGCGATCACCGGCTGGGAGTCGCCGAGGACCCGGATCCGGGTGCCCTTGTGCTCGGCGAGCGGCTCCGCCCCGTCGATGACGCGGCGCACCACCTCGCGCAGGTCGATCGGCTCGGCCTCCAGGGCCGCCGCCCCGGCGTCGAAGCGGCTGATCTCCAGCAGGTCGGCGAGGAGCGACTCGAAGCGGTCGAGCTGGCCGGCGAGCAGCTCCGCGGAGCGCGCGGTCACCGGATCGAAGTCGACGCGGGCGTCGTGGATGACGTCGGCGGCCATCCGTACCGTCGTCAGCGGGGTCCGCAGCTCGTGGCTGACGTCCGAGACGAACCGGCGCTGCATCCGGGACAGCTCCTCCAGCTGCTGGATCTTGTTCTGGAGGTTCTGCGCCATCTTGTTGAAGGCCTCGCCCAGGCGGGCGATGTCGTCCTCGCCGGTGACCTTCATCCGCTCCTGGAGCCGGCCCGCCGACAGCCGCTCGGCGATCCCGGCGGCCATCCGTACGGGGCTCACCACCTGGCGCACGACGAGCCAGGCGATACCGCTCAGCAGGACGACGACGAACAGCCCGGCGGTGGCGATGGTGGACTTGACCAGGTTGAGGGACTCCTCCTCCTGGCTCAGCGGGAAGAGGTAGTACAGGTCGTACGGATCCCCGTTGATGTCCGTCAGCCGCTTGCCCACGACCAGCGCCGGCTCGGGCTCCTTCTGGTCGGCCCCGCTGGTGTAGCGGATCTCGGAGAAGGTCTTGAAGGTGCCGGTGGCGTGGTTGACCGCCCGGCGCAGGTTGATTGGCACACTGGCGGTCGGATCCACGTTCCCGGAGGCACGGGCGCCCCGGACGCCCTGCGCGCCCGGCTGCGGCTCCTCCCCGGTGCCGGCCCCGAGCGCGACCACCTCGAAAGCGGTCTGCCCGCCACTGGCCAGCTGCTTGACCAGGGAGTTCATCCACGTACTGGCGTCACGGCCGACCTTGTTGTCGGTCGCGTCGGGCCCGTCCACGGTCGCGGGCGTGTTGGCCTTCTCCTGCGCCACCGCGAACCCGCCCGCGGCCTGGCTCTGCGCGGCCTCCTCCTTGGCGTCGAGGAGGCCCTTGCTGACCTGCGCGATGACGACGAAGCCCAGAGCCAGGACCACGGAGAGCGAGATCAGCAGGGTGGCGGCGACCACCCGGAGCTGGATGTTGCGCCGCCACAGCCGGACAGCCGGAAGCAGCGGCCGACGTACGAGACGCACGAACAGCCGCAGCATGCGGCCCGCCGGCGCCCCGTCCCGGAGCAGCCTGCCGGTCCACAGGCGGGAACCGCCCCGGACCCTGCCCGAGGTGCCGGACTGCACGTCAGCTGGGTCCGGCCTTGTAGCCGACACCGCGCACCGTCACGACGATCTCGGGGCGCTCCGGGTCCTTCTCGACCTTGGAGCGCAGACGCTGTACGTGCACGTTGACCAGACGGGTGTCCGCCGCGTGCCGATAGCCCCAGACCTGCTCCAGCAGCACCTCGCGGGTGAACACCTGCCAGGGCTTGCGCGCGAGCGCGACCAGCAGGTCGAACTCGAGCGGCGTCAGGGCGATGGACATGCCGTCCCGCTTGACCGAGTGCCCGGCCACGTCGATGACCAGGTCACCGATGGCCAGCTGCTCGGGCGCGGGCTCCTCCGACCGGCGCAGGCGGGCCCGGATACGGGCCACCAGCTCCTTCGGCTTGAACGGCTTGACGATGTAGTCGTCGGCCCCGGACTCCAGGCCCACGACCACGTCCACCGTGTCGCTCTTCGCGGTGAGCATGACGATCGGCACGCCGGACTCGGCCCGGATCAGCCGGCAGACCTCGATGCCGTCCCGTCCGGGCAGCATGAGGTCCAGCAGGACCAGGTCGGGCTTCGCCTCCCGGAAGGCAGCGAGTGCCTTGTCACCGTCCGCTACGAACGACGGCTCAAAACCTTCTCCCCGCAGCACAATGCCGAGCATCTCGGCCAGCGCGGTGTCGTCGTCGACGACGAGGACGCGTCCCTTCATGTTTGACATCATCCCATTAGCCAATCGTTACCCGGCGGTGAGCTGTCCCACAGCCAAAAGGGCTGGAAATCGCCCCTCGGACCTGCGTGGACACCAGCTCGACCGGTCTGACCCGGATCCGGGCGACAATTGAAGGTACGGGCTGTCGGGGATCCGGGGGGACGGCTGGTCCGTTCGGGGCCCTCACATGGCACGATGGCAGCGACCAGCGCCCCCGCCGCAGCAGGTGGATGTGAAGGAGCGACGATGAACGACTCTCCGGGCTGGGCTACGCCCGGATCCTCTCCGTCCGACGACGGCCGGCAGGGAACCCCTGCCGACCGGCCCGACAACGACGGCGGCGCGCGGCAGCCCGAACAGCCCACCGGCGGCCCCAAGTGGTCCGCCGAGCAGCCCCCGCCCGGCCAGTGGTCGAGCCCCGGCGCGACACCTCCCGCCGACGTCCCGCCCGCCCCTGCGGCGCAGCCCGCCGCGGGCTGGGGGGCGCAGCCCGGCACCTCGTACAGCGGCCGGCACTCCTACCCGGGCGGCCCGGACCAGTGGGGCCGGGCCGCCGTCGCCAAGCCGGGAGTGATCCCGCTGCGCCCGCTGGGCCTCGGCGAGATCCTCGACGGCTCGGTCGCCACCATGCGCACGCACTGGCGCTCCGTCGTACCGATCACCCTGGTCGTCGCCACGGTCATCCAGGTGATCGGGGTGCTCGTGCAGAAGTTCATGCTGAGCGACCTGCCCCTCAGCTCGGCCGAGGACATGACCGCCGAGGAGGCGATCGACAGCCTCGGCAGCACCCTCGCGGTGTCGGTGGTCAACCAGTTCATCCAGGTCATCGGGACGATCGTGGTCACCGCCATGCTCACGATGATCTTCAGTCGGGCCGTGCTGGGACAGCACTCCTCGGTCTCCGAGGCCTGGCGCGACGCCCGCCCCCAGCTGCTGCGCCTGGCCGGCCTGACCCTGCTGCTGGCCCTCGGCATCATCCTGCTCGGCGCCGTACTGGTCCTGCCGGGAGCCCTCGCGGGCAGCGTCGGCCTCGCCGTCGTCGGCTTCGTCGCCTGGCTGCCGCTGGTCATCTGGCTCGGAATCAAGTTCAGCCTGGCCTCCCCCGCCCTGATGCTGGAGAAGAGCACGGTCATCAAGGCCTTCGCGCGCTCCTCGAAGCTCGTCGGCGGCTCCTGGTGGCGCATCTTCGGCATCACGGTCCTCACCGCCCTGATCGCCTTCATGGTCGCGCTGATGGTCGTGGCGCCATTCCAGATGGTCGGCCTCTTCGCCTTCGGCGGCGGCCTCGACTCCCTGGAGGACGGCAGCGCCCAGTCCGCCTGGGGACCGCTGATCTTCTCCGGAATCGGCCTGATCATCGCCCAGACGATCATCATGCCCATCCAGTCCGGCGTCACCGTCCTGCTCTACATCGACCAGCGCATCCGCCGCGAGGGCCTCGACCTGGAGCTCGCCCGGGCGGCCGGCATCGAGAACTACGGCACGACCGGAGGCTGACCCGCCGATGATGAGCACGGGGGGCCTCATCACCCGCACCGCGGCATTCCTGCCGGGCGCCGAGACACCACCGGTGACGACACCGCGCGCACCCGCCCAGGAGGCGGCGGAGCGCGAACTGTCCAAGCCGATGTACCACGAGAACGACCCGAGCCTGGTGGACCGCGCCCTGCGCGCCCTCTTCGACTGGCTCGACGACCTGTTCGGCGCCGCCTCCGGGGCGACCCCCGGAGGCGCCGTGGGCCTGGTCGCCGTCCTCCTCCTGGTCGCCCTGGCCGTCGCCGCCCTGTGGTGGCGCCTGGGCTCGCCCCGCCGCACCACCACCTCCGAGAACGCCCTCTTCGACGACGGCGTCCGCAGCGCGGCCGACCACCGCACCGCCGCCGAGGCCCACGCCGCCGCCGGCCGCTGGACGGAGGCCGTCCAGGAACGCATGCGCGCCGTGGTCCGCTCCCTGGAGGAACGCACCCTCCTGGACCCCCGCCCCGGCCGCACCGCCGACGAGGCGGCCGCCGAAGCCGCGGTCTCCCTGCCGGACCACGCCGCCGACCTGCGAGCCGCCGCCCGCACCTTCGACGACGTCACGTACGGCGGCCGCACCGCGGACCCCGACACCTACGCCCGCCTGCGCACCCTGGACCGCACCCTGGACCGCACGAAGCCGCTCCTGACGGGACCCACCGCATGAGCGCCCCCGAAACCCCACCCCCCGGCCCCAACAAAGCCGGCGGCACCCCGGACCCCACCGGTTCCGGCGGAGCCGGCGGCGCATCGGGCGCCGGCTCCGGTGGGGCCGGGGGTGTGTCGGGCGCCGGCTCCGGTGGGGCCGGGGGTGTGTCGGGGCGCTCCCCGCAGGGCGCCGAACGCACCACCGCCACACCTGCCGACCCTGAGAACCGTTCGGCGCCCGAGGAGACGCCCCGGCGCGCACCCGGCCCCACCGGAACCCCCCCGACCCCGCCCCTGGCCGCCGCCGCAACCGCCACCACCGCCCCGGCGCCAACCACCACCCCCGGCGGAGCCCCCGGCACGGGCAACGGCGGAGCCCCCGGCCAGGGCCTCCGCCCGGGACTCGGCCGAGCCACCCGCAGGGTCCGCCGCACCGCCGCCGTCGTGGCCGTCCTCGCCGCCGGCGCCGTCGTCCTCGCCGCCCTGAACTCCGGCACACGCCACGGCCGCCTCGACCCCCGCTCCGCCGACCCCGCCGGCAGCCGCGCCGTCGCCGAGCTGCTCAAGGAACGCGGCGTCACGACCCGCGTCGTCACCACCGCCCGCGAGGCCGCCGACGCGGCCGGTCCCGGCACCACCCTCCTCGTCACCGACCCGGACCGCCTCGGCGCCACCCAGCGCAGCGCCATCCGCTCGGCCATCGACCTCTCCGGCGGCCGCACCGTCCTCCTCGCCCCCGGTGACCGCAGCCTCGCCGACCTGTCCCCCGGAGTCGGTACCGAGGGCGACGCCGCCGACGACGACCTCGACCCCCGCTGCGCCCTGCCCGCCGCCACCTCGGCCGGCCGCGCCGGCACCGGCGGCAACCTCCGCTACACCACCGCCCTCCCGGGAGCCACCGCCTGCTACCCCAGCGGCGGCCACCCCACCCTCCTCGCCCTCCCCACCGGCACCACCGGCGGCGACACCGTCCTCCTCGGCTCCGAGACGATCCTGCTCAACGAGAGCCTCGCCGAGCAGGGCAACGCCTCCCTCGCCCTGCAACTCCTCGGTTCCCGCCCGGACCTCGTCTGGTACCTGCCGTCCCTCGCGGACGCCGACCCCGCCACCGGCGACGGCGACCAGGACAAGAGCCTCCTCGAACTCGTCCCCGCCGGCTGGTCCTGGGCCCTGCTCCAGCTCTTCCTCGCCGCCGTCCTCGCCGCCCTCTGGCGCGCCCGCCGACTGGGCCCCCTCGTCACCGAGCAGCTCCCCGTCGCCGTCCGCGCCTCCGAGGCCACCGAGGGACGCGCCCGCCTCTACCGCAAGGCCGGGGCCCGCGACCGCGCCGCGACCGTCCTGCGCGCCGCCACCCGCGAACGCCTGGCCGCGCTGGTCGGCGTACCGCCCGCCCAGGCCCACGAACCGGCCGCACTGGTCCCGGCCGTCTCGGCCCGCCTGACCGGCGAGCCCCGGGACGTGACCGCCCTCCTCTTCGGCACCACCCCCTCCGACGACGCGGCGCTCGTCGCGGTCGCCGACCACCTCGACGCCCTCGAAAGAGAGGTCCGCACGTCATGACGTACCCGGCCACCGAGTCCACGGCCGCGACCGCGGACAGCGCCCGCGCTTCCCTCGAAGCGCTCCGCACCGAGATCGGCAAGGCCGTGGTCGGTCAGGACTCCGCCGTCACCGGCCTCGTCGTCGCACTGCTGTGCCGCGGCCACGTCCTGCTCGAAGGCGTCCCCGGCGTCGCCAAGACCCTCCTGGTGCGGGCCCTGGCCGCGTCCCTCGCACTCGACACCAAGCGCGTCCAGTTCACCCCGGACCTGATGCCCAGCGACGTCACCGGCTCGCTCGTCTACGACGCCCGCACCGCCGAGTTCTCCTTCCAGGACGGCCCGGTCTTCACCAACCTCCTCCTCGCGGACGAGATCAACCGCACGCCCCCCAAGACGCAGTCCTCCCTCCTCGAAGCGATGGAGGAGCGCCAGGTCACCGTCGACGGCACCCCCCGCAAGCTCCCCGAGCCGTTCCTCGTCGCCGCCACCATGAACCCGGTCGAGTACGAGGGCACGTACCCGCTCCCCGAAGCCCAGCTGGACCGCTTCCTCCTCAAGCTCACCGTGCCCCTCCCCTCCCGCGAGGACGAGATCGGCGTACTGACCCGCCACGCCGCCGGCTTCGACCCCCGCGACCTGAAGGCCGCAGGCATCCGCCCGGTCGCCGGGCCGGCCCAGCTCGAAGCGGCCCGCGAGGCCGTCGCCCGCGTCACGGTCTCCCCCGAGATCGCCGGCTACGTCGTCGACATCTGCCGCGCCACCCGCGAATCGCCGTCGCTCGTCCTCGGCGTCTCCCCGCGCGGTGCGACGGCCCTCCTCGCGACCGCTCGCGCCTGGGCCTGGCTCACCGGCCGCGACTACGTCACCCCCGACGACGTCAAGGCCCTCTCCCTCCCGACGCTCCGCCACCGCGTGCAGCTGCGCCCGGAGGCGGAGATGGAGGGCGTCACGGCCGACGCCGTCATCACGGCGATCCTCTCCCACGTCCCCGTCCCGCGCTGATGGCCCTCACCGGACGCGCCGCCCTGCTGGCGGCCCTCGGCAGCATCCCGGTCGGGGTCCTGGAGCCGAGCTGGGCGGGCATGCTCGCGGTCAACGGCCCGATCGCGCTGGCCTGCGCGGTCGACTACGCCCTGGCCGCGCCGGTACGCGGCCTCGTACTGGCCCGGTCCGGCGACACCTCCATCCGCCTGGGCGATCCGGCAGCCGTCCACCTCACCGTCACCAACCCCGGCCGCCGCACCCTCCGGGCCCGCGTCCGCGACGCCTGGCCCCCGAGCAGCTGGACCCCGGGCACGGAGGCGGCCGCGTCCCGCCACGAGCTGGTCGTCCCGGCGGGCGAGCGCCGCCGCCTGACCACCCGCCTGCGTCCCACCCGCCGCGGCGACCGCCGGGCAGACCGCGTGACGATCCGCTCGTACGGCCCGCTCGGCCTGTGGGCCCGTCAGGGCTCCCACCCCGCCCCCTGGACGGTACGGGTCCTGCCCCCGTTCACCAGCCGCAAGCACCTGCCGTCCCGGCTGGCCCGCCTGCGCGAACTGGACGGCCGCACCAGCCTCCTGACCCGCGGTGAGGGCACCGAGTTCGACAGCCTGCGCGACTACGTACCCGGCGACGACACCCGTTCCATCGACTGGCGTGCCACGGCCCGTCAGCACAAGGTGGCCGTCCGCACCTGGCGTCCCGAACGCGACCGGCACATCCTGATCTGCCTCGACACCGGCCGCACCTCGGCGGGCCGCGTCGGCGACGCCCCCCGCCTCGACTCCTCCATGGACGCGGCCCTGCTGTTGGCGGCCCTGGCCACCCGCGCCGGCGACCGCGTGGATCTCCTGGCCCACGACCGCCGCCTCCGCGCCCAGGTCCAGGGCCGGGCGGCAGCCGACGTCCTCCCTTCCTTCGTGAACGCGATGGCCACCCTCGAACCGGAACTGGTCGAGACGGACTCCCGCACCCTGGTGTCCACCATCCTCCGCAACGCCCCGCGGAGGTCTCTGGTGGTGCTCCTGACGAGCCTGGACGCCGCCCCCGTCGAAGAGGGCCTGCTCCCGCTCCTGCCACGTCTCACCCAGCGCCACACGGTCCTGCTGGCCTCGGTGGCCGACCCCCACGTGGCGGCGATGGCCGCCTCCCGCGGCACCGTGGACGCGGTCTACGAAGCCGCGGCCGCCACCCAGACCCAGGCCCAGCGCCGCCGCACGTCCGACCAGCTCACCCGCCACGGCGTCCACGTGGTCGACGCCACCCCGGACACCCTGGCTCCGACCCTGGCCGACGCCTACCTGTCCCTCAAAGCCGCCGGCCGCCTCTGAGGGGCTGTCCGACTGGATACCCTGGCAGGGCGCCCACCAGGAGGACACATGGCTGACTTCACCCCCGAGCAGATGCGCCGCATGCACGACTTCGCGGACCAGCTCGCGGAGCTGGCCGAGCACCACGAAGACCAGTGGAAGGTGCAGACCACCGACGGTCAGATCTCCCTGACGATGATTCAGAGGGGCCTGACGGCATCCGCTACCGCAAGAAGGTTCCGTACTCCTTCGGGGACACCGTCAACGCCGGCCGCTGGACGCTCGAAACGAGCAGTCTCAAGAGCTACCCCGCCGACTGGTGACGCGCGGCACCGGGTCACCCGACCGGCCCGTGAACGCAGAAAAGCCCCGCACCGGACCCTGAACGGGCTGGTGCGGGGCTTTCCCACAATGATTGTTCG